>JADLCI010000006.1 GCA_020847275.1 Candidatus Nomurabacteria bacterium | reverse complement strand
GACCAGTGTTCACGGGGACATCAGGGTTGCCGTTTGGTGGGGTGGCCGTTGGCAGTTCCCAAGCGGCGTAAGTGAGGTTGGTGGAGAGGAGAAAAGCGAGGAGGAGGAGAAAGAGGGGTTTCATGGGTTTAATTATAAAGGTTAGACAAGGTAAACACAATTTGTTAGAGTGGATATGTCAAACTTTACTAATGTTCTCCTCTAGAACCAAAAACTGTTTATGTCATTATTCACCCTGGTGCTTATCACCGGGACGGCGGCCTTCGCTGGTCTCGTCCTTGGCTACTTTCTCCGCTGGCTAATCACCCTAGGACAGAAGGGCTCGATGGAATTAACCATCAAACAGATGATGTTTGAGGCTAAAGATCAGGCCCAAAAAATTATAGACAACGCAGAAGAGGAGGTGGCAGAAAAATTAAAGGAAATCAAGGAAGTTGAGAAACAAAAAGAAATCGAGCTAAAAACCCGCGAAGAACGTCTGCTAAAGAAAGATGATTTGCTGGATAAACGACAAACGGATCTCGAACAAGAAAAAGAAAACCTGAAAACGCGCGCAGAAGAGATGGAACGGGTCAGGGAAAGAATCTCCGCCCTTGAAGAGGAGCGTGAACAAAAACTACGCCACGTAGCACAATTGTCACCCGAAGAAGCCAGGGAAGAAATTATCCGCCTCGTAGAGAAAAAAGCCGAGGAAGACCTGCTTGCGCGGATGAGAAAACTGACGATTGAACATAACGACAAATTAGAAACGAAAGGACGGGAAATCCTCACGACGATTATTCAACGTCTCGCTAATTCCAGCATACCAGAGGTGCTTGCGACAACAGTGGAAATTCCCTCGGACGACATCAAGGGAAAAATTATCGGCAAAGAAGGTCGCAATATTCGCGCGTTTGAGAAGGCGACCGGCGTAGAAGTCATCATCGACGACACACCAGGAACAGTGACCCTTTCTTCATTCGACCCTGTTCGCCGACAGGTTGCAAAAACGGCCCTGATCGACCTCATCGCTGACGGCCGTATCCAACCTGCCAAAATTGAAGAAATGGTGGAGAAAGCAAGGGAAACAATTGCACAAACGATTAAACAAAAGGGAGAGGCAGCGGCCTATGAAGCTGGCGTCTTCAACCTAGATCCACGCATCACCTTAATTCTCGGAAGATTACATTTCCGTTCAAGCTATGGCCAGAACGTACTACAACACTCGGTGGAAATGGCCCACTTGGCGGGAATGCTCGCTGAAGAATTAGGAGCCGACCCCACCGTGGCCCGCGCTGGAGCATTACTCCACGACATCGGCAAAGCCGTAGACCACGAAGTGCCTGGCACTCACGTAGAAATCGGCAAAAGAATTCTAGAAAAATTTGGTGCTTCGCCAGAGGTGGTTAAGGCAATGCAAGCCCACCACGAAGAATACCCCTACGAAACCCTAGAATCTCGAATTGTGCAGGCGGCCGATGCCATCAGTGGCGCAAGGCCAGGCGCTCGCCGCGACAGCATAGAGAATTACATAAAACGTTTGAAGGAATTAGAAGATCTGGCGAACACTTTCCCGGGAATTGAGCGTGTCTATGCCATCCAAGCGGGCCGAGAAATTCGTGTCTTCGTGAAACCACAAGAAATAGGCGACCTAGAAGCCCAAAAATTGGCCCGAGAGATTGCCCTCCGAGTGGAACAAGAATTAAAATACCCAGGCGAAATAAAGGTGACAGTTATCCGAGAAAGTCGTGTGATTGAATACGCCAGATAATTGGTGTATAATAGGCGATTATCAGCCATTTTTAAGAAAAAATGAATAAACAAGCACTAGCTGAAGCGATTCACCAGAAAATTGGTGGAACGAAGGTGGCCGCGGAGCAAGCACTGGACGTGGTTATTGACTCCATCACCGCTACCCTGAAGCAAGATGGTGAAGTATCCATCTCCGGTCTTGGTATCTTCTCGGCGCGCAAACGAGCGGCCCGCACCGCGCGCAACCCCCGAACAGGTGAGCCAATTCAGGTTCCCGCGATGAGGGTGCCGAAGTTCCGCCCAGCCAAAGGTTTAAAGGACGCCGTAAAGTAAAACGACTTTGGTTGAAAGTCCCCGAGAAACCCCAGCCACTCTAGCTGGGGTTTCTTAGTACCCAGAATGAAGATATGTCTCCGTGATTTTCAAAATAATCTGCAAGGTTAAAAGGCCAGAGATAATCACAAGGGCGACGAAAGAGATGATTGTCTCAATGAAAAGATTCGTGCTAAGCTCGGGCAAGTTCGACATTGGGTAATATAGTATCACAAAGCGGGATTAGTTTAGTGGTAAAACGACAGTTTTCCAAACTGTAGTCGGGAGTTCGATTCCCCCATCCCGCACAAAACAAAAAAAGCCCCTCGCATTTGCGCGAGGGGCGGGTGAAATGGGAAACAACTGTCTGTCTACTTGCCTGCCGCAACGCGGGCTTTGGCAATCGCCTCCTTGACGATCTTACGGACCCTTGAAGGCATTGCGGTGCGCACAGGTCGCACGGGAAAACAAGCAATCGTTTCTGACCCGACAATCTCTCTGTTCCGTTTACGTTTCACAATATCTCCTTATATTAAAACACAATCTGGGAAGTATTCCGATACTTCCCTCATCGTTAAATAACCAGTCCAGTACTAGTTTGGTGCATTTTAGGATTCACGTCAATGACATTTAACACCAGGGCCTTTTACTGCTAGAGTAAATTCACCATGAAACTAAAAAACGCACATGACGGCCTGCGAACTTGGCTGGAGATTGACGAGGAAAAAGTTGCGCACAATTACCACGTCTTTCGAAAATTGTTGGACAAAAAGACCAAGCTACTCGCGGTGGTCAAATCAAACGCCTACGGCCACGACTTATTTCAGTTCGCGAAACTGCAAGAAAAACTGGGAGCAGATTGGCTTGGCGTGGACTCCATTGTGGAAGGAGAGGCGCTACGAGATTTCGGAATTAAGATCCCGATTTTGGTTCTTGGTTACACATTGCCAGAGAAATTTGCGGAAGCGGTGAAATATAATTTAAGTTTAACTATCTCCAGTTTTGAAAATTTGGAATTGTTGAAAAAGTGGCCGGCCAAGTTTCACCTTAAGATTGACACCGGCATGCACCGACAGGGCTTCTTGCCGACACAAATCGATAAAGTTTTGAAATTTTTACAGAAAAATAAAATAAAAAATTTTGAGGGTATTTATACCCACTTCCCAGCGGCGAAAAACCCCGCCTTCCCCAACGAAACTCGCGCTCAGCTGAAACAATTTCTAGAAGTGACAGAATTGGCCAGAAAAGCGGGCTTCCATCCCCTCTCTCACGCCGCGGCCACTTCCGGTGCCATCGTTTTCCCAGAAAGCCAGCTGGACTTAGCCCGAATTGGTATTGGTCTATACGGCTTTTATCCCTCGAAGGAAGTGGCCGCGGGATTCCAGAAGAAGTTAAACTTGCGGCCAGTTTTGAGCTGGAAAAGTATTGTTAGCGAAGTAAAAAATCTACCAGCCGGGAGCAAGCTTGGTTATGACGGCACAGAGAAACTGGCGGTGGCTGGCAAGATTGCAATTTGCCCAATTGGTTACTGGCATGGTTACCCACGATCCCTTTCCAGCATCGGCAAGGTTTTAATCCGTGGTCAGTTTGCAAAAATTCTAGGTCGCATCTCGATGGATATGATCATCGTCGACGTTTCGACGGTTAAAGGGGTGCGGGTTGGCAATATTGTCACACTAATAGGGCAGGATGGTAAGAACAAGATGACGGCGGACGAATTATCCAACCTCTCCGACACCGTTAACTACGAAACCGTAACGCAACTAAACCCCCTAATGAAACGGGTCTATTTTTAGAGACACTGTCGGGATGCCGAGAATCGAACTCGGGGCTTACCCACCCCATGGGCATATATTACCACTATACTACATCCCGCTTTCGCTATGACATTATAACGAAATCATGCTACGATGCGAGGCAAGCTACGGGCAAGACGGAGCGTGGTGTAACGGCTAACATTCCCGCTTTGGGAGCGGGCGACTCCGGGTTCGAATCCCGGCGCTCCGACAGAGATTTTTAAAAGAGATTGTGTTAACGGGCAATTAGCTCAGCTGGTTAGAGCGTACGATTCACATTCGTAAGGTCACAGGTTCGACTCCTGTATTGCCCACCGCGGGCCTATAGTCTAGTGGTACGACGCGGCATTCGCATTGCCGAGGCGCGAGTTCGATTCTCGCTAGGTCCACCAAATTTGATTTTGAGAAGAAGTTGCCTCGGCGCTAATCGAATTCCGCGCCTGGAAACATTATGTTTGTGGCAAACTAGCTTATCTGCTAGAGTTGAAAGATTATAAGTGGCTAAATAAATAGAAAAATGAAAAGATTAACAGTCCTCGTGCTTGTTGGAATCGTCCTAATCGTTTCTTCATCCATTATTCTCGACCGGTCACAAGACCAGTTAGCAATTCTCTATCAAAGTCGCCCGATTGGACAAGGTGCCGTATCCCCTGAACCACTACAAAGACCGCTCTCCGCCTGTGGCAACGGCATCGTTCAACCAGCCAGCGGCGAACAATGTGACGACGGCAATACTAATAATACGGACGGCTGTAGCAACACTTGCCAAGCCACCTTCGGAGCGAAAACCGTGCTCACTAGTAGCAACGCCGGAGAGGTTAGTGGTGCAGAGTGGCATGACCGTTCAAACAGTTTCTGGATAGTAGATGATGGTGGCAAAATGGTCCAGATTGCCAGCAACGGCTCAATCCTAGGTCGCTGGGGTAACCTGGGCGACATCGAGGGTTTGGCGGTTGCTGACCCCGCAAGCGATTTCGTCTATGTAGGAAGGGAAAATCCACCAAGCATTTTCAAATGGAACACCCAGACTCACTTACCTAATGACCTGAACACCCCTGGTACATTTTGGCCCCTAACCGACCTCCAAACCTGCACGGGCGGTAACGGCGGCACAGACGGGCTCGAGGCTCTAACGTTTGTGGAAAACGATGGCACTGGGGATATTTTCTACGCAGGTAGCCAATGCAATGGCCGAGTTTACAAATACCGGATAAATCAAGGCACTGGAACAATCCAGAACCTGGGAATGATCGCGGGGAAACCATCAAACTCCAATGACCTAGCTTCACTATACTTTGACCCACAATACCAAGTATTATATTGGGTCTACGACGACATCAATAAACTATACGCGACGAGAAAAAATAGTTCATCCATTCTGGCTTCCTGGAACTTTGATACCGGGATTACCCCAGACCAACAAGAAAGTTTCTCGATTAGAAACGGTAAGGCTTACCTCGGTACAGACAATGGGACGGCTGGGGCAGGCATCTTCTACGAGGTACCATTTGCTGGATTGAGATACTGATAAAACGGAGCGTGGTGTAACGGTAACATTTACGATTCGGGTTCGTAAGACTCCGGGTTCGAATCCCGGCGCTCCGACATGACAGGATCTTCTGTTCAGATTATACTTAACCAATCATGAACAAAACCCAAAAGATTTCCTTATTCCTACTCCGAGTCGGCTTAGGTCTTTTCTTTTTCTACGCCGGATTCAGTAAAATAATCGATTCCTCGTGGTCGGCAGCTGGCTATATCTCTAGTGCGAAGCACTTTGTTGGTTTCTACGGAGCATTATTATCACCAAGTATCTTGCCAATCGTTAATTTCCTAAATGCCTGGGGCCTAACTTTACTTGGCTTATCACTACTAACAGGAATTTTCGTCCGCTTAAGCTCTATCTTGGGTATTGTTCTAATGGCACTCTACTACCTGGCTCTCCCCTTTCCCCACCCAGATGCCCACTCGTTTATCATTGACGACCACATCATTCTGATTCTGGCATTACTCGTTGTCATCAATTTCGGAGCTGGAAAAATTTGGAGTTTGACGAGACGGGCCTAAGGGGTATCTAGAATTCCCTTATCTCTGAAAACTGCACCGTTAACATCGTGCTAAAAACGGACAAATCTCGCGAAATATCCGTGATCTGGGGCTCGACTACCGACGAGAACACCAAAAAATACCTTAAATTCACCAACAGAAAGCCGAGATAGCACCCCCAACAAAGATAATTTATAAAAAAGCCTCAACCGTTTCGGTTGAGGCTGGAACTCCTTGACGAGGCGTTATTTTTTCTTAAAAACAACCTTAACAAAACCGAGATTGACCGTGACTTCCGAAACATCAAGTGAGACAAAGAGTCTTTTTACAGAAAACCAGACGCGATTTACTGCTTTTCGCTCCCTCAACTTTAGCCCGTTCGGCATCCGAGCACGAAATGTCGCGCGCCGTCCCCTAGAGACTTGTCCATTCTTAGCTTTTCTCCGATGTTTAAAGTCGCGATACGGTACATGTTCTACAGGTACAACAATCCGTCTCTTATTCGCCATTTCTATCACCACCTCTCAGGTAAAAGGACATTCCCTGAATCAAAACTAGCATAAGTGACCCTACAACACCACATCTTCCAGCCAGTCAATTTTTAACTCCTGTCCCTCAGGATTAATGTAAACAGAAATCACATCTACCTGCCAATCAATTTTGTCGTCGTCGATATTTTTTTCCAACAAATAAGTCTCGATTACGCGTCGCAAACGAGCGCGTTTCCATGAATGCATATTATCTTCCGGCTCATAATCATCCTTATCTCCCCCCAAGCTTTCACGTGTAACACTGTTTCGTGAGACCGTTTTCACCTCCACAAAACGTAAATCGTTCCCCTTTTGAGCCACAATATCGATTTCACCCCATTTTTTCCAATAATTACGGCTAATTATCGTAAAATTATGTTTCTTAAGAAACAAACAAGCTAAATCCTCCCCTTTTTGACCAACCTCCAACTTAAAGGTCTGTCCTTTATGCACATTGTCCCCAAGGTTATCCACAGTTTTTGGCTTTTATGTCCTAAATACTTAGTGCTCTCGGAGGGATTCGAACCCCCAACGACGGTTCCGAAGACCGTTGTGATATCCATTTCACCACGAGAGCATTACAACGTTGAAACTTCAACATTTTATGATAACATAGAAAAGTTGCGGGTGTAGTTTAGTGGTAAAACACATCCTTGCCAAGGATGAGGCGGGAGTTCGATTCTCCCTACCCGCACAGATTGTTTCTATGTCTCACCAACTCAAGATCCCCGTGGAAGTTTCTAGAATAATCGACACCCTAAAACAAGGTGGTTTTTCTGCCTATCTGGTGGGAGGCTGTGTTCGAGATCTCTTACTAAATAGACCCCCCAAAGACTGGGATATCACCACTAGCGCCAAACCGGAGCAAATTGTGTCCCTATTTCCTAAAACCTTCTACGAGAACCACTTCGGCACGGTTACAGTTGTGGACGAGACGGCGGGGGTCGGGGAAGCACTGAAAAACATCGAGATTACGCCATTTCGTCTGGAGGGAGCATATTCTGATAAGCGCCACCCAGATAGTGTTAAATTTAGCGACAAACTGGAAGACGATCTGCAGCGACGCGACTTCACTATCAATGCACTTGCCCTTGACCCAACTAAAGGACAAGTTGTCGACCTTTTTGGAGGTGAAAGTGACCTAAAGAATCGGACAATCCGTTCTGTAGGACAAGCCGATGAACGTTTCACCGAAGACGCCCTAAGAATACTGCGTTGTGTCCGTCTAGCGGTGGAGCTCGGATTCACGATTGCCGATGAAACCACGAATAGCATAATAAAAAACGGGGCTTTAGTCCGTGAAATTGCGGCGGAAAGGATTCGTGACGAATTATGTCGGATAATTATGTCGGACAACCCCATGGTTGGCCTGGTTCTCTGCCATAAACTAATGATCCTAAAGCATTTTCTACCAGAGTTGGAGGAGGGGGTTCACGTGAAACAGAACGGTGAACACATTTACGATGTATGGGAACATACCCTCCGTGTCCTCCAACACTCCGCCGACAAGAAATACCCCCTAGAAATAAGGCTTTCCGCCCTGTTTCACGATATTGCGAAGCCACGAACACGCGCCTTTAACCAAGATAAGCAAAATTTCACCTTCTACGGCCATGAGGTTGTGGGGGCAAAAATGACAAAGATTATCCTGGCTAGGCTTAAGTTTTCACGTGAAACCAGCGATAGGGTAGTTAACCTGGTGAGAAACCATATGTTCTTCAGCGACACGGAGAAAATCACCTTGTCTGCAGTTCGTCGTATTATTGCTAAAGTTGGACGAGAAAACATCGACGATCTGCTAAAAGTCAGGATGTGTGACCGAATTGGTATGGGTCGCCCCAAGGAACAGCCCTACCGTCTACGCAAATATCAGTCAATGATCGACGAAGCATTACGCCAGCCAACCAGTGTTGGGATGCTAAAGGTAAGAGGAGACGATGTTATTCATGAAACGAAACTTCCGCCAGGACCCAAGATAGGCTTTATTCTTAGCGCTTTATTGGAAGAAGTGCTGGAAAACCCAGAAATAAACGAAAGGGAGTTGCTAATGAAACGTGCCCAAGAACTAGCGAATCTAGATGAAAAAACCCTAAAAGAGCTGGGTGACTCCGGTAAAGAAAAGATTGCTGAACTCGAAGAGGGAATCGTTGACGAAATTCGCAAAAAACATTTCGTAAAATAGTTTTTCCAAAAAACAAACCCCCGGCACGCAGCGCGGGGGTTGATTATCTCTCGGTCTCCAACGGGTGGAGAAAAAATGTCAGAGACAGGAGCTTCATCAGAAAGACCAAATCATCAACTGTCCTTTATGATAATCTAAAGGACATTCAAGGACAAGTGCCTGTCTGTGGATAACTAGGCGTGTATCCCTTGAACACAAAGTTCCCCACCACTCCTAAGCACGATCTTTGCCGTGAAAGCGTTTGTGGACTTCTCTGAGATGCTTGTCTGTAACATGAGTATAAATCTGGGTCGTGGCAATATTGGCATGACCAAGGAGAGCCTGCACCGAGCGAATATCTGCGCCGTTCTGGAGTAGGTCCGTGGCGAAACTATGGCGAATTATGTGTGGTGTCACCTTCTTAGAGATTCCAGCCTTAAGTGCATAGACCTTAATCAGTCGCTCCACACTGCGCGGAGTGAGTCGGTCACCGTCTTTATTTACAAACAAAGCCTCACCAGTAAGATCCTGCCTCTTTGCTAAATAATTCTGTAGCGCCCCACGGGCGGCAGGGGAGAGAAAGACCAGACGAACCTTCTCGCCCTTCCCCCGAACACTGAACTCGTCCTGTTTCAGATCAAAACTGTCTCGGTTGAGACCGCAAAGCTCTGATACACGCAGGCCGGTCGAGAAGAAGAGTTCCAAGATAGCCTTGTCTCGCAAACCTTTTTCATCCTTGTCACTCGGCGCATTTAGTAATCTCTCAAGCTCAACAGCACTGATTAAATCAAGCTCCCGAGCGCCGGTCTTGGCAAGCTCAATGCGATTGGGGGCAAGGGAATCCACTCCGCGCCAAGAAAGATGCTTAAGAAAGGTTCGTAGGGCAATCAAGTGATAATTTTGCGTATTTTTCTTGAGTCCGCGACGATTAAGAGCCAAGCGCCACTCGCGGATCCGTTCATCATCAATCTGTTT
This sequence comes from Candidatus Nomurabacteria bacterium, assembly GCA_020847275.1. NCBI lineage: Bacteria > Candidatus Nomuraibacteriota > Candidatus Nomurabacteria bacterium. Next base: position 51,734 of record JADLCI010000006.1, on the reverse strand, counting down.
AATCGTGTTGATCTTGGAAAAAGTAAAAAAATCGGTGAGATAGCGGTCATAATTTTCTACCGTCTTCAAACTCCGCCCTTTTTCAATTTCCAGATGCTCTAGAAATCGCCGTCGCCAAACTTCAATCTCGCTAGACATCTCTATATTCTAACCCATATCAAATATTGTGCGACTATGATCGATGAAAGGACTGGTCTTGTTTTTTTAATTGATATATGCTATTCTTGGTTGCATATGCTGAAAAGTAAGAAAAAACAGGTTTTAATTAAGAAAAGCCGTGTCCATGAAAAAGATACCGGTTCCTCGGCCGTTCAAGTGGCTATTTTAAATGAGCGAATTGCTGAATTAACAAAACATTTGAAAAAGAACCAGAAAGATGAGCATTCCCGACGAGGTCTCTTGAAAATGGTGGCCAAGCGTCGCACCCACGAGAAGCATCTCGCCAAGCAGAAACCAGTTAAAGCGAAGTAAATGGCGATAATCAAACATAAGGGTCAGAGAGTCGGCGTTTTCATTGATACGCAGAACCTCTATCATTGCGCCAAGAACCTCTACGGCGCGCGAGTGAACTTCGACGCCATCATCAAGGAGGCGGTCTCTGGACGTGATTTAGTACGCGCGGTCGCCTATGTGGTCACGACAGAAAGCGGTGAAGAAAAGAGCTTTTTCGAGGCAATGGAAAAGATGGGGATTGAAATCAAGACCAAAGATTTACAGATCTTTTCTGGTGGCGCCAAGAAGGCTGACTGGGATGTTGGTCTTGCGGTGGACGCAGTGAAAATGGCGCCCCGAGTGGATGCTATTGTCCTGGCAACAGGCGATGGTGACTTCGTTCCTCTCGTAGAATATCTAAAGAACCACAGTGGAAACCAGGTGGAAGTAATGTCGTTCGGACGCAGCACTTCCGGTAAACTAAAAGAAATCGCCGATGACTTCATTGACCTCGGGTCTAACCCGCGGAAATATCTCCTGACGCCAAACAATCGCCGTCGCGCCAAACCTTTGTTATAATGGTTGGTAATGATTGACGACAAAACTCCTAAAGACAATTTAAACGAAAAGAGGACAGAGGCCCAAGCTGCAATGGCTGGTGCCGAATGGACAGCCAAACACGACCGAGAAGAACGTTTGAAGACGCTTCAAACTGAAACAGACTCATTGCGCCAAAAATTAACGGAGATAAATAAAGAGAAGGAACTCCTAGAACTAGACTGGATTGAATTGGACAATCAACGACGAGCATTGCGCACCATACTTAACCCGCTTCTTGACGAAGAAAAAAAAATCGAAAGCGAGGAAATCAGTCTAGAGTCCGAAGAAGCAAGAACTGGTTTAGCCGCCGACAAAAAAATAATAGAAAAGAAGCGCTGGGAAGTGCAAGACAAACGTAAGGAGATTGAGAAAAAAAAGTGGGATGAGGAAGAAAAGCTAGCGAAAATCGAAACAACTGTCCAAGCCAATACCGCAAAATATCGAACTCTTCTTGATGAAGAAGAGAAAATCGACCAAAAATTGCAGGAGTTAAAAATTGAACTAGCGACGATGCAAAATGGCTGAAAAAGACCCCAAAGAAGAGCGCCTGAGGGAGGCCAGGAGCGCTCTCGGTGGCGACAAAATCATCGAGCGGGAAAAGGTTGCAGAAAAACGCCGCCGGGAAGCGATCCTCGCGATGGAAGGGGAGAAGCATCGTGAACGACGCGAGCGAAGCGAGACAGAAAACATCGCTCGGCAAAATATTGCTCAAGCAAAAATTAAAAAAGCGGCAGCGGAAACGGCGGCAGTCCAAGCAGCTTCTGCTAGAGCTAAAGCTGAAAGGGCACAAGCAGAAGAAGACGCACTAGAACAATCCGTTAATCAACGAAACAAAATCAATCAATCAGAAGAATTAACAGAAAAACTGAAGGGGACAACGACAAAACTAAGTGGTTTCCGAACGATAAAAACAGATATGGCACGCGCCGTAAGAGAACGCGGCTTATCTTTGTCTAAAATTGCAACAATATCCGACCGACACAACGGAAAGGACACGCTAGTCAGTACTCGCGGTCGTCTTACCTGGTTGATTTGGCCCTTGATCTTCATCCTCATTGGAACGGCCGGCTACTTCGGTTGGCAATGGTGGCAAACTTCCGTGACGGCAACAAAAGAAACCCCACCCCCAATTTTGGAAAACAGCATCATGCGTGCCGATTTCATTCACCCAATTAGTCTTGATGCCCTGACAAGCGTGAGTCAGGCACGCGAAACTATTGACACAACAGCAAAGCAAAAAAACGAACAGAACGGATTAATTAATATCCAACTAACCAAACTGGGCGCCCCCATAATATTTGGAGATTTTCAAAAGTCACTTGGACTAAACCTACCAGAGGGTCTCACCAGACACCTACGTGATAACTTCTTCTTCGGCGTTTACGATAATGGCGAAACCAGAACCAGTTTTCTTATTCTTCAAACAAGTTTTTTCGACCAAGCGTGGTCGGCGATGTTTGATTGGGAGCGTTACATGGCAAGCGATTTGGGACCAGTTCTTGACAGCGTAAATGTCAATGAATCGATCTGGGTTGACCGTGTGCTCCGCAATAAAGATGCGCGAGAATTAGTGGACAAAACCGACAACTCCATTCTTATATACGGTTTTATAGACGAAAAAACAATCCTGATTACCAGAAATGAGAGTACTTTTGTAAAGGTTTTTGAACGGTTGATAGACCAAATATAGCCTGCTAGACTTAGGGTAAGATTATGTTTGATCTAAAATATTGGCAAGAAAAACTAACGGCTGAAAAAACTGACCTAGAAAGTCAGCTAAGTAAAGTCGGCAGAATTAACCCACAAAACAAGACCGACTGGGAAGTAAAACCGCTTGATGGCAGTGAGACGGCGTTTCGCGATGAAGTGGCAGATGATCTGGAGGAGATGGATGAGAGAGAAGAAATCGAGCGGGGTTTGGAAGAACGCCTACATCAGGTTCTTGAAGCGCTAGATAGAATCGCCAACAACAAATTCGGTATTTGCGAGGTAGGAGGAGAAGCAATTGAGGAAGAGCGCCTAATGACAAACCCAGCAGCCCGCACTTGCAAAGCACATATCGATGCTCGGTAAAGTTCACTCGGCCCAAATTGTGGGCTTGAAACCAGAAATCATTGATATAGAAGTGGACATTGCGAAAGGTCTTCACTCTTTTTCAATCGTCGGCTTACCAGATAAAGCGGTAGAGGAAGCGCGTGATCGAATCAGCGCCGCGATTAAAAATTCTGGTTTTCGTTCGCCGCAAAAGAACAACAAAAAAGTCATTGTCTCTCTCGCTCCAGCAGATATCAAGAAGGAAGGTCCGATCTTTGATCTAGCAATCGCACTGGCTTATCTCAAGGCGTCCGGGGAAATCAAATTTGATTCAGACAAACAACTTTTTCTCGGAGAACTTGGTCTGGATGGAACACTCCGACCCATACGCGGCTCCCTAATGATCGCCGAACACTCACGTAAAAAAGGTTTCACAGAAATTTACTTACCATTTAATAACGCCAGAGAAGCGGCGTTAATTCACGACCTTACTGTTTACGGCATCAGGACACTAAAGGAGTTGGTCCACCACCTCTCAACGGTCACAGACAATGAGGGTAAGGTCGCCCCGGTAGCTACAATCAAATCTTTCCCAACCACCATCGTGGAATTAGAGGAACCAGCTTACCTAAATGACTTAGCAGAAATTAAGGGCCAGGCCACAGCCAAACGTGGACTAGAAATTGCCGCCGCCGGTGGCCACAACCTAGCGATGAGCGGCCCGCCCGGCACAGGGAAAACGATGCTAGCCAAAGCATTTGCCAGCGTCTTGCCCGCACTTGATTTTGAAACAATGTTGGAAGCAACAGGTATCCATTCTTCGGCCGGAACACTTGGAGAAAAATTGATCACCCATCCGCCGTTTCGTTCACCCCACCACACCTCCAGTTATGTTTCGCTTGTCGGTGGTGGCAATATTCCGAAACCTGGAGAAATTACCCTTGCACACCGTGGAGTACTTTTCCTTGATGAGTTCCCAGAATTTGACAAGCGGGTTATTGAATCGCTCCGCCAACCACTAGAAGACCACATCATCCACGTCGCCCGCGCCCGCGGTTCAATGAGTTTCCCGGCCAACTTTATCCTCATCGCCGCGATGAATCCCTGTCCCTGCGGTAACCGTGGATTGAAAAACAAGGAATGCGTTTGTTCCCAGGCGGCACTCTGGCGTTATCAACGAAAAATTTCCGGCCCCATTGCCGACCGAATTGACCTCTGGCTTGACGTCGGGCAAGTAGATCACGCGAAACTGTCAGACACAACAACGAAAGAAGAATCTTCTTCCGTTGTTCGAGAACGGGTGCTCCACGCTCGAGAACTTCAAACAGCGAGATTTAAAAAGACGACCGGTAAACTAAAAACGAATAGCGACTTGGGCGTGAAAGAGCTGAAACAGTTCGCCCCACTCACGGAACCCGCCACCAAACTTCTTAATGACTCAGCAAAACATCTAGACTTATCCGCCCGCGCCTATCATCGTGTTATAAAACTTGCCCGTACCATCGCGGACCTTGCTGGCGACGAAAACATCTCGGAAAAACATTTACTGGAGGCCCTGCAATACCGACCCAAGGCACGGAGCGTCTAAAAACTAAATTATTTAAAACGGATTCTTCGCGCCACGAATCTCAAAGTGGAGATGGATACCCGTCGCCTTTCCGGTTGCACCCATGTAGCCGATCACTTGGCCCTGAACAACCTGCTGACCAACGAAAACAATTGTGTTCTGAAGATGTGAATACAAAGTCTGAGTTCCGTTTGGGTGCCCAATAACCACATAGTTGCCGTAACCACCGTTCCAGCCACCAGACTTAGCGACAAGCACCTTACCAGAAGCGGAGGCGAGAATCTCAGTACCAGCACTCGAAGCTAAGTCGACACCGTTGTAGCCGTGCAAGCCCTGCGTCTTCACACCGCCTGCGATTGGTCGGAGATAGTAGCCAGCATAACTTGGGCCACTTGCGCCCCTAACAAGGGTGGACGATTTTGGACTAGAAGTTTTGGCTGATGTCGGCTCTTCGCCACCAGGAATTAGCACAACTTGACCAATCGCCAGAGGGGCATCGGGAACAAGATCATTGAACTGAACGATTTCTTTCTCATCTCCATTAAATTTCTTAGCAATACTCGCGATTGTTTCGCCCTTCGTTACAACGTGCCTTAAACCATTTATTGGAAGAATGGTAAGTGTTTGACCCTCTCTAATCACAGCATTACTGGGTAAATCATTGGCCCACACAATCGTATTGACCGAAACGTTAAACATTTTAGCAATACCAGAAAGCGAGTCACCAGAACGTACAACATATAAGCTAATCTGATCACTTTGAGGTGTCTCCTCAATATCAGCAGAGGTACCGACAACACCAGAATCGGGGAGGAGAGCATCACCACTAATCGTGATATCCCCACCACCCATATAGTTGTTATTACCTGTCAAGGTAAGCGAGCTTGATAAACCAACATTTTGAGAATTAGACCCAAAGAAACCGGCGTAACTAGTGCGGTGACCGAAAGCGAAAATAAGGCTAGTTACAGCCAGAAATAAACCAAGAGAAAAAAGGAGTCTTTTTAGTTGGGGTAAAATAGGTCTAAGTTAAGCCAAATAAAGGGGTTTTGCGGTATAATAGCTATATTTTAAGCCGTTTTCTACAATTCAACCGTGACCATCATTCTAACGCAAAATAACCCCAATTTCAACTCCACAAGCCCCGCCTGTGGATATGTTAGAATGCCTAAATGTCACTAAATGAAGCACAAAAAACGGCGGTCGAACATTTAGTGGGCCCGCTTTTAATTGTCGCGGGTGCTGGAGCCGGCAAGACAAAAACAATAACCGAGAGAATAGGTCATCTCCTTACGAAAGGAGTGGCCCCAGATCGGATTTTGGCCATCACCTTTACCAACAAGGCGGCACGAGAACTGCGGGAAAGAGTGGGCAATGAACAAGTTTTCGTGAGCACCTTCCATGCGCTTGGCGTCCACATATTACGTGACAACGCCCAAAAACTGGGGCTTAACAGAAATTTTACCATTTTCGACAAAGATGACTCTTCCCGAGAGATAAAGTCAATTCTGCTGGAGCTCGGTTTCGACCCAAAATCGTTGGAGCCGAGACGAGTGCTTGGTGGGATCTCGCGCGCAAAGGGTGACGGCTTAAATCGGACCAGCTATCGCGCAAACACCCACAGTGGATTCTTCACCGACACGGTTTTAAGTGTGTGGCAAAAATATGAAGAAAACCTTCAGAAACAAAAGGCCCTAGACTTCGACGACTTGCTACTAAAAACGACAGAGTTACTGGAACGCGACCCAGACACCCTAAATCACTACCGAGAACGTTGGCACTACTTACACATTGACGAATATCAGGACACCAACCCGATTCAGTATCGCCTGGCTAGACTACTGACGGGGGAACGAAAAAATATCTGCGTGGTGGGAGACGTGGATCAATCAATTTATTCTTGGCGGGGAGCAGACTTCCGTAACCTACTACGTTTCGAGCAAGATTTTCCCGAAGCCAAGGTTGTTTTGCTAGAAGAAAATTATCGTTCCACCCAAAATATTCTCGCAGCGGCAAACGAGGTCATAAAACAAAATCGCGAGAGACATGACAAAAAGTTATTCACCAGAAATCTGGCCGGGGAAAAAATTAGCTTAACAATCACCCTAGACGAAAGAGAGGAGGCGCAACTAGTGGCAGAAAAATGCGCTGAATTAATACGAGCAGGAAAGAATCCAAACGAAATCGCCATACTTTATCGTGCTAATTTCCAATCTCGTGTTCTCGAAGAAGCCTTGCTACGATCTGATATCCCTTATCAGGTACTAGGAACAAAATTCTTGGAGAGACAAGAAATCAAAGATGTGCTGTCTTACCTTCGAGCCGCCTTAAACGAGGAAGATGTTGTGAGCATAAGGCGCGCCATCAATCTACCACCACGCGGTCTCGGCAAGGTGACTCTGGCAAAAATATTTTCTAATCAAGAAGCTGAATTATCGACAAAAGTTAGAGCAAAATTGGCGGAGTTTAGAAAAATTTTACAAACTATCCGCGAGGCGATACCCGCCCAAAAACCTTCTGACCTAATCAGAACAGTTATCGAACAGACCGGTCTGGCAAAAATGTGGCGCGAAGGTGGGCCAGAAGAAGGGGAGCGTTTGGAGAACGCCAAAGAACTTGCGACACTGGCCTTAAAGTACGACCACTTCCCCCCTCAACAAGGGATTGAAAAATTGTTGGACGACGCAACGCTAGCCTCTGACCAAGATAGCCTGGACGAAAAAGACCAGAAAAAAGTGGGGGTGAAATTAATGACGGTTCACGCCGCCAAAGGATTGGAATTCCAAACCGTTTTTATTATCGGACTAGAACAAGATCTTTTTCCCCACCGTGGTCGCGAAAATGAAAACGAAACCCGCGACACCGAAGAAGAAAGGCGACTCTTTTACGTCGCCCTCACACGCGCAAAAGAAAAACTGTCTCTCTCCTACGCACAACTTCGTACCATTTATGGTTCCCGTCAAGTTACCTTGCCTTCTGAATTCCTGAGTGATATTCCATCAGAGCTGTTAGAAACAGAAAACGAACCGACCAGCTTTATCGATTTTTGAAAGTCTATTTGCGGTATAATCTAGGAACAAATGCTAGCGAAAAAATCATTGGGCCAGAATTGGTTGCGTTCGGAAAGAGTCGCGCGCCAAATTATAGCAACGGCAAACTTGGGGCCAGGAGAAACAGTCTTGGAGATTGGTCCGGGTCAAGGTTTCCTCACTAAATTCTTACTAGAAACCGGCGCAAGGGTAATCGCGGTAGAAAAGGACGATCGGCTGATTGAGTTGTTACAAGGAAAATTCGCCGGAAAAAAACTGAACCTAATCCACGGCGATATTCTGGAGTTGGAAATTGATTTACCAAAAAGATACAAGCTGGTTGCCAACTTACCTTACTACATAACCGGACAAGCATTGCGACAATTTCTAGAGTCGGAGAACCAGCCAGAGAAAATGGTACTGATGCTACAAGACGAGGTCGCGAAGCGCATTGTCGCCAAAGACGGCAAGGAGAGCTTACTTTCAATCGCCGTCAAGGCTTTCGGTCAGCCAAAATATGTGGAGAAAGTTCTCGCAAAATGTTTCACCCCCATACCGAAAGTACATTCGGCAATCCTTTCCATCGAGAAGATAAGCAAAGACAACTTCATCAAAGTTGACGAAACAAAATTTTTCGAGATCGTGAAAAGGGGATTCGGGAGTAAACGCAAGATGTTGCGCAACCATTTAAATGTTTCACCGGTAATTTTTACAAAATGTGGTATCAGTGAAACAGGTCGAGCAGAAAACTTGACTCTAGAAAACTGGCTATGCCTCGCCGAGCAAGTTTAGCGGTAACGACTCTTGTGCCACTGATTCTCGCTGCTATCTTTTTTCACCATCCACCGCGACAAACGATAATACTGGACGGAAAGAAAATTGACTTGGAGTTGGCACAAACCCCGGAAGAAATGACGCGAGGCTTATCTGGTCGAGAGGGCTTACCGGAGGACTCTGGCATGCTTTTCGTTTACCCAGAAGATACCGTCCCAGCCTTCTGGATGAAGGACATGCGCTTCCCCATTGATATAATTTGGCTAGATAAAAACTGGATGGTGGTCGGTATAGAAAAAAATCTCTTACCCTCAACTTATCCGCAAACTTTCTCCCCACCCAAACCGATTCGTTATGTTTTGGAAAAAAACCCCAGTTAGAGGTCGGATGTTCCAACCTGGACAATTGTCCCGAAAGTCGGGGAAGGAAAACATTCAAAGAAAAGTTTTTTACAAACTCCTCCCGGAATCGCCGAGCCAACCACATTGGGACCGGGGCTGAAAATATTATAGTGTGAGTAAAGTTGCGAGGTCTCGTCAAACATAAATACGCCGGGACTCGGTGGACCAATTGTGACCGCCACCCCGTTGCAGCAATATTCCACTTCCTCAATCATCCCACCAAAAGTGAAGGGGGTAGCAGCATCAGTTTGTGGCGTCTGTTTTCCAAAGCCAAACCAAACCACACCCACAGATACAATGACCGCTCCGATGATTAGGAAAATAGATTTCATAATTGCAAAAAGAAACGCCCCGGTTCGGCCGTTAAACCATTCGCATTACGAACATAAAACCCAAAGGGCAGTCTCGGGAAACCGTGCTGTTTCAATAATGTTGTATTAGAAGGAAAACCGGGAACAGTAAAATCAAAAGTGATTGTTCTTCCGTCTGATGAAGGGCGAACTACTTCACCATAACCGGTGTAAACCGTGTTCCCGGTGGGCGTGAAGCCGGTGCCGGAAAGGGTAATTGTCTCATGTGGTCCACCAGCAGACGGGCTGACACCAGAAATCGTGGGCGGAACTAGTGGGGCAGGGGAAGATAGCGAGACGGTCGTTTGACTTGCTGGATTTGTGGCTAATTGTGAACCAGAAGCTAAGCCGGAAAGAGATGTCGGGGTTGGCCGACGAACAACAGCCGGCTGTTGATTAACAGCAGGCCTTAAACTAATCTTGCTAATTAGCTCAACTATGCGCTGAATAATCTCAACTAGCCTTGTTACCTCAAATGTGTTGACACTTTGAGATTGCGCTAAAGCGAGCGACGTATTACTAAACAAAATACCACCAAACAACAAAACGATAAGAAGTTTCTTCCTCATAAGTTTTACCCTAGAAGTATAACACGGTTATAGCATATAATTAGGGGGTGAAAAGAAAAATCTTGTGGATTCTCGTTCCGCCATTATTCATCATCGTCATTGTGTTTCTGTTGTGGTGGCGAGGCACAAGAATAATCGAGCAGGAAGAAGCAGAGAAACGTTTGGAAGAAACAGCCCTCGCAAGTGATGCCGATAATGACGGACTAACTGGTTGGGAAGAACGACTCTGGCAAACCGACCCAAACAACCCCGACACCGACGGTGATGGTACTAAAGATGGTGAGGAGGTGGTGCAGAATAGAAACCCCCGTCTCGCCGGGCCAAATGATCCCCTAAACCAGGTGGAAGATCGAGCAATTATCGTGGGCACTCAAGCACTGGTAGATAAACAAGCCCCCCTCGCCAAGCTCGACCCCAAAACACTTGAAAAAAATCAGTACAAATTTACGGATCTTAGACTGACAGATGAGGATACTGTTCAAACGGCCAATGTTTACCGAACAACAATTAAGAAAATCCTCCAAGATTACACCGACGGACTGGTGGGTAATGAAACCACGCTAATGTACAACTTGTTTCAGAATTCAGAAGACACAGGGTCATACGAGATTTTGAAAAGTGCAACTCAGAATATCCAAACCACGATTAGCCGACTCTTGGTTACGCCCGTACCAGTCTCCGCCTCACTTCTCCACCTTTCTCTCATAAACACCTTAGCCAATCTCGGCCAAATAATTTATAATATGGGACAAGTGGCGAGCGAACCGCTCCTCGCCGTGGAGAGTGCCGACCAGAGAACGATTCACTATGGCAAGGTAATTACCGTAATCAACGCTCTAGATCATTACTTCTCCATTTCCCCAAAAATCAAATGACCAAATTTCTCCTTAAAAAACTCCTCCCCATTTTCTTAATTGTCAGCCTAGTCTTACCTCAACTAGCAATGGCGCAAACCTCTAGTGGAGGATTCTGGAGTGCGTTCTATAAACAGTCCACTCAAGAGTTAAAGCAGGAACACAAAGAAGAGGAGGGGGACAAAGACCCCTGCAAACCCGACCAGCAGGGAATCAACTTTGGCAACAACCTTCGTAATGTAATCAGCCGAGGACTTCAGCAGACACTGTCTCAAACCATCGGAAACACGATTAGCAACAACCTCCACAATATTGTTCAACAACAATTAACCCAACAACTACCGAGAATCATTCAGGACGGCCTAAGTCGCCAACTGCCAGCCCTAATTCAACAACGGATGCGGTCGGCCAATGTGACCCAACCCACATCTGGCATGCTTCGTGATTCAATCAGACAACTGCTTCCGCAGATTATCCAAAACGAACTACCAAACGCCCTAGAGACGGGAATCAGCGAGCAACTACGAAATAATCTCACCCCCCAATTCGAGAATCAAATTTACGACGACGCCTCAGAGTCTTCGCCTTTGTTAGCCGCCGATGCTGGCTTCCAAGAAATGATTGGAAGAGTCTTCGGCCCCGGTGGCTCACTCTTTGAAACACTGAACAGTGTTCTTAGCGCCTTGCCACAAATAGTTACATCACAAATTCAAGACGGGGGAGGAATAAACACGACGGCAACCCTTAAGACACTAGCCAATGTTGCCATTCAAATGACGCAACAGCAAATTACCATCATGCTAAGCGACTTAGCTCAAAACATTCAGCGCGGCATCGCCAATGACGCAGCACACGGTATCTCGCAAAGTGGTGGGATAGACAAGCTGGTACAGCAAATGATGCCCACAATTATGCAGGTCGTCCTCCAGGGTGTCTCCGGTCCGGGGGGCCACGCCGGACTGATGGGTCAATTCAACAATACCAATTTCAATAACGCTATCAGTAATGCCAGCGACAGCTTCGACAACTTCAATTTCAATGATTGGGCAGGCAATAACATCACGGCGGCGATTGGTTTCGATCTGGCGCCAGTTTCACAGGCAATTGCCCAACCACTTGCTCTGGCCACTGTTTCCGGACTAGGGATATCTGGTTACGATAGCGCCATCGGTAATCTCGCCGCGATTGGTTATAACGGGCCAGTGACAATCGACACCTTGACCGCCGGCAGTCAGTTGACTCCGCTTGGAATTGACTATGCCCAGAGACTCGGCGGTTTCAGCGGGCAAATGGATGGTTCTGTGGCGCAGTCGCTCAATGCTGGGAACCTGGGTGAAGGCTTTCCTGATTACGAAACCTCTATTCTTGAGGGGGCACCATCAGCAATGGACAATATCGGGTCCGACGCCGCTGACGCGGTTGATTCCCAAACAATTGCCTCAAACTCCACTTTGGGTTGGGGCTCACTTGGTAATCAACTTGGGGTGGGGGTTGTAAGCGGTATTTCTGGCGGCATTGGTGGTCTCGTAGATGGCGTTCCTTATGTCGGGGGCCTACTTTCCCCAATTGCAGAAAATATGGTGAACCTCGCCCTCACCAACGCTTTCGGATTAGAAGAATTGGACCAATTTGGTCTCGCAACACGTGTTCCGGTCAGCGATGCCGCCCAACACAGCGCTACCATCCAGACGATGAAAAATCAGACTAAAACTCTCTTCAAGCCAGCCGCGGGAACAGAGGCGGGAATCAAGCAAAACAACGAACAAAATAAGGCAATTATTAAAACCCAGAATGAACAGAAACAGGTGGCCATCAAAGATTGTTTGAAAAACAAATCCTCACTCTTTACTTTAAAAAACTTAGAAACACTAGGACGCGTACTAAACCCTGCCGCTTGGGCCGGATCAATGGTACTTACCGCCGCCGCCCTTAAAAATTTCCAGAAATTCAAGGTTAATGCCATTCCCGACCGTTTCGGCGGAGGAGACAATAATCAAGGTCACTCAACGACAGCCGATATCAACCAAAACTGGAACGATGCCTCGGAGGAGGCGTTGCTCAAAGCCTCTTACTTGCTTAAACAAAGTGGCAATGAGCAAGATGCGAAAACTGCCCGTTTACTAGAAGCCCTCACACAACAAAACCGTCTACCGGCAGCCACCATGTCACAATCCGAGTGGAACAAATTCAATAGCAACACACCATCACTAAGTAAGCAAGAATTCTGGGATAATTGGCTCAAAGCAATAGATAATGACCCCACCACAAGAACACTAGAGGGTATTGAATACGCCCTAAGTAATGCTAGCCAACAGCGAGAGCAGGCAACAGTCCAGTATCTGGCGAATAACGGAGTAAATGACTTGGTTGAATGTAAGGAGTGGTCAAGCCAAGTAGAACTAAAGCCAACCTGCATCGGTGGCTGGCAGATCAAAACTCGGGGGTCAACAATTAGTCAGCGGGAAAACATCCTCGGCATCGTAGACATCTTGAAGCTGGTCATGGCCAGCAATTACAAGGAAGACTCGGTGGGGCCGCTCGGCAAGTTAATTGAAATGTTTAACGCTAATGGTGGTATTGATCCAAATAGTTTAGTCCTAGAAGGAGATAACCCCTGTCCGGGACTAGAACCATGTAATCCGAACCAGCAATACCAGCAAAGCGGTTACGATGTGACAAATTACAACTTGATTGACCAATATTCTTTCGGGTCCAACTTCACTAATTCACTCAATCAGGCAATAAACACCGGGGTCACCAATCTTGGTAATCAAGCAAGTGGTTGGACATCACAACAAATTGGATCACTTAGCGGCTACCTAGACTCTGGAATTCGCGGTCGCGGTTTTACTAATAGTAATTTCTCCAGCGCGGATAGCTGTAACTTCCAGTGCAGCAACCTTGTACACAATACCGTGGTTGATTCACTTAGTCGGGCCGGGCTGAGCCAAGAACAAAATATTATTCTTGAGATTAAGGCAAGGATTATTGAGCTTCTAATTAATCACGTGAGCGGCAGATAAAATGAAGAATTTCCTCAAAATTTTCATCGTAATCAGTTTCATTTTTCTAGCGGGTCACGCCAGCGCAATAGATATCCGGGGCTTTGATACGCCGGTCGGTCCGGAAAATTTGGTCGACTATTCAGACACTGCCCTGCGAGCCAGCCTAAGTCCAAATCAAAACGCCGAAGATCGAGGGGCAATCCTGTCGGAACTGGCCGTTAGAAATGATTTCAACGAAGGCCGAATAAATTCCTCTCAGGCGAGTGAGAGGAGACAACAATATACAGACGCTTTTTTCCACAGAAATGGGGCGGTATTCAACACCGGAAACTTGGACACCACAACGGGCCTTCCTCCTGGAAATTCTGGTAACACTGGCTCTGGTAATCCCCAGAATGGCGGCCTAGCGGGTGGAGAAGAACCGCTACCGGATTGTGGTTGGAACACCGGCTGTATAATACTCCGTGCTGTTGCCTGGCTACTTTGGTGGGTAGTTCGCCTGTTCGCCCTGCTAGTGATATTGGCCAACCAGATCTTCAATCTAGCAATTGATATCTCGGTGCGCGAATTTAATACTTACGCCGGGCTTGATGGCGTCAAAACGGCTTGGTCAATCTTCCGTGATTTGGTAAATATTTCTTTCATTTTCGTTTTGCTTTATGTCGCTATTGGCACCATCCTTCAGCTCAATTCCGTCCAAGGGAAACACCTTTTAAAAAATGTTATTATCGCCGCCCTTTTGGTTAATTTCAGCTTCTTCTTCACGGGCATAATCATCGACGCCAGCAATGTGGTGGCAAACCAGTTCTACTCCATGGCCGGCGGAGAAAATCCCACTGGCGTAAACGGCGCGCCAGATATCACCACCTCACTAATCGATGGGATGAGGAAAAGTTACTACGAAGATGTTCTGGCTTGGAATGGCAATGATAGTGACAGCACCCTACGACAATTCGGATCAATTCTAACTTCTTACGCTGGTCGAATTGTTCTGATGCTGATCACCGCGACGGTTCTCTTCGCTGGGGCGGTAATGTTCTTCATTCGCACAATTGTCCTCATCTTTGTGCTCGTACTATCACCCGTTGCTTTCCTTGGTTTCGCCATCGGGGGAGACGGTCTGGGAAAACTGGCTAAGAAATGGCAAAGCGCCCTGACAAACCAAGTCATTTTCGCCCCGGTCTATCTCTTGCTTATTCTTATGACGATAAAATTGGTTAACTCTGGTGATCTGGGCGCGGCGGCAAACTCGGGGCCGGTTGGCAGTCTGGTTGTCTTCGCTATCGTAAACGGCCTAATGCTTGGTTCATTGATCATTGCCAAAGAACTTGGCGTCGCTGGCGCCGCACTTGGCACCAAGTTGGGTGGAGGGATCACCGGCTTTGGCGCCAAGTTACTTGGTCGGCCAATCGGTGGAATTATTGGAAGCGGCTATAAAGCGATGGGCAAGAGAGTGGCCCCAGACGGCGGGATCCTAAAAAGAGGTGAGGAGGGTTTCAAGCGTCTCACTCTCCAGGCTAAAAAAATCCCTGGTGTTAAAGAATTTACTGAAACATTGTCTGAGGGTCGAGTAGTCAAACGCGCTGTTGAATCCGTGACCAAGGAACCTGGTCGCCTACTCAATGAGGGTGTGTCCAGCGCCACAGGAATCAAGATATTGGGGCAAACCAAAGACGACGAGAGGGAAGCCGCGAAATATGCCAAGGAAGAAAAGGAGCGTGCGAATGAAAGAAAGGACAAGGAGAAGGGAGTTGAACTTGAACAAATTGCTAACGACACCCCAGTAGAGACAACGACCAAACCGCTAACAGAAGCAGAGAAAAAAACTCAAGAAAAACACGAGATAGCGGTTCAGGAAGTAAGCAATAAAAATATCGTCAAAATCGACCCAGACACACTCGTAAAACTAGCCCACCTACTATCCGAATCGCAAATGACCGCACTATCCGACGGGAAAGACGGTATCGAGCCAAAGAAGTTTGCAAAAATTAAGGAAAAGAGGGAAGAATTATTACGTGAGTCAATAAAGGAGAACAGATCAACTATAATTGAGAGGGAGATTGATAAGATGTCGAACAAAACTCTGGCTAAATTCATCGCTGAACTGAACGAAAAGGATCAAGAACAATACGAAAAAACAATTCAAGCAATTGCTAACAATATTGACAGTAGAATTCTAGGGGAGCTATCTAAGGTGGGTGGCGCCAAGAGAACTCGTCTCGCCCAAATTGCCAGGAGAATGTCCGACCAAGAAACAGTACCTGGAGCGGGCGGTGGTCGAAACCCAACAAATTTACCACCTGAAGAAAACCCAAACCCCGGGAGAATTATCATTCCATAAAAAATGAAAACTTACACGCAAGAAGAGTTAGATAAGCAGTTTGACCAGGCGCCAGCCATCGTGCGCGAGGCTTTGTTTTCCAAAGAAACGTCAGATAGGATCAAACTAATAGGAGACAGACATAAACTACACATTGACCAGATCGGCTCCTTGTCTGACGAGATTGGCCTCGTAATGCTCGGCCTTGAGCCCTCAAATATCTTTGTCTCTAACATCGAGACCCGGCTTGGAATAGAACGTTCACTAGCCGAACAGATTGCCACCAATGTAAACAAAGAAATTTTTCTGAAGATCCGCGAATCCTTAAAACAAATGGAGGAAAACAAGAATACCCCAAAACAAGATGAGCTCTTGCGCGAAATAGAAAACCAGACGGCTTTACCAAAGATTAGTGAGGAAAAACGAACTATTTTTGAACGAAAACTGACGGAAAACTTTCTAACTGGTTCGCCAGATACCCCCACAACCGCCAACAACCCAACACCCATTAAAAAGATTGACCCCTATCTCGAACGACCAGAATAAATATGCTCAACTTTCAGGTCCCACAATTTATTGAGATTGAAGATAAGATTTTCGGACCCCTAACCTTTCGTCAATTCGTCTATGTTGCCGGTGGAGCGGGATTCTCCTTCATGTTTTGGGTTTATCTACCCTATCACTGGCTTGCGGTAATTTTCATTCTTCCGGTATTTGGTCTCGCCTTAGCCCTCGCCTTTTATAAAGTAAATAACCGCTCTTTTATTCTGGTTCTGGAAGCGGTGTTCCGTTATCTTCTTACCCATAAGCTTTATATCTGGAAACACAGCGACCCAACCAAGACAAGCTCCGTGTCCGGGAATAACCAAAAAGCAGACCGCCCGAAAGCGCTGGTAATGCCCAAACTCTCCGAAAGTCGCCTGAAAGATTTGTCCTGGAGTCTGGACATTCGAGAAAAGGTCCAATAATTCTGTTACAATTAAACTATGGCCACGGCAATAAAAAGTGATGGCCGCGCTTCGCAAGATTTCCTACCGATCAAAGAGATTCGTGATGGCGTGGTGATTCTCAAAAACGATTCCCTTCGTGTGGTGTTGATGGTTTCCTCCATCAACTTTGCATTAAAGGGAGAGGACGAACAGACAGCCATTCTTCTCCAGTTCCAAAATTTCCTTAATTCGCTCGATTTCCATGTTCAACTATTTGTTGAATCACGTCGACTTGATATCAAACCGTACATCCGCACCCTAGAAGAACGCTTGGTCTCCCAAAGCAATGACCTGCTGAAAATCCAAACCCGGGAATACATCGATTTCATCAGAAAATTTACCGAATCGACAGATATTATGTCTAAGAGCTTCTTCGTGGTCATCCCTTATTCACCGCCAGTTAATCTGGGACAATCGGGCGGAAGCTTCTTGGCAAGAATTCCAGGTTTTGGTGGGGGACCAAAGCCAGCCCATCATGAATTAAATGAGTTTGAGGAGCACCGTACCCAGCTAGAACAACGCGCAGCCGTGGTAGAACAGGGTTTCGGTCGAATTGGCTTACGCGTAGTCCAACTAGGGACAGAGGAGCTGGTCGAGCTTTATTTCAAAATTTTCAACCCCGGCGAGAGCGATATTCCGAGTATTAATTAACAACCATGACACCATTTGGATTTGGAAAAAAAGAAGAGAAACCTACACCAATGATGGCCCCGGTTTTTCCACAAGACATCTACCAGATGGGGGTGCTCGGCTTGCGTGATATTCTCGCCCCAAGCGCACTCAAGGTAACGCCCCGCCTACTTAACCTGGGAGACAAAGTGGCTCGCACCTTTTATGTCATTTCCTACCCACGTTTTCTTTCTGGAGACTGGTTCTCACCGCTCATAAACTTAGACAAGGTCTTTGATATATCAATTCTGATTCATCCCATTGATACCTCCATCGCCTTACGCCAGTTGGAGAAAAAAGTGGCCGAGGTTCAAAGTCAGATCAGCATTAAGGAAGACCGCGGGCTAGTTCGTGACCCCGTTCTCGATACCGCTTATGCCGACATCGAGACCCTACGTGATTCACTTCAACAAGCCCGCGAAAAGATTTTTGATGTTGGTGTCTATATCACAATCTATGGTGAAACAGAAGATGAGTTAAATAAAACAGAAACCGAAATAAAAGGCATCCTGGACGCCAAGTTGGTTTACCTAAAACCAGCCCTTTTCCAGCAAGCGGAGGGCTTCAAAAGTGTGATCCCCACCGCCGAAGACCTGCTCGCGGTAAACTACAAGCTTAATTCCTCTCCACTTTCCTCGCTCTTCCCTTTTGTCTCGTTCGATTTAACTTCAAATAAAGGAATTCTATATGGAATAAACCGCCACAACTCATCCCTAATCCTGTTTGATCGCTTCTCGCTAGAAAACTATAACTCCGTCACTTTTGCCAAATCTGGCTCTGGAAAATCCTACGCAACTAAGTTGGAAATCTTACGTTCACTAATGTTCGACACAGATGTGCTGGTCATTGACCCAGAGAGGGAATACGAATTCCTAGCTGAAGCCGTCGGTGGACGCTACTTCAACATTTCCCTCACCTCTGAACACCACATCAACCCTTTTGATTTGCCCTTCCCGCGAGAAGACGAGTCGCCGGCTGATGTCTTGCGTTCAAATATTATCAACCTCGTTGGCTTATTCAGATTAATGCTTGGCGGCCTAACCCCTGAAGAAGATGCGATCATGGACAATGCCATCACTGAGACCTATGCCTTGAAGGACATCACAGCCGACGGCGACTTTACCAACAAACCAGCTCCACTTCTCTCTGACTTAGAATTAGTTCTGGTCGGAATGGATGGCGGAGAAGCTCTCGCTCAGCGCCTACTCAAGTACACCCGTGGAACCTGGGCCGGCTTTATCAATAAACCCACGAATGTTGATATTAATAAAAAGTTCGTCGTCTTCTCCGTTCGCGACATGGAAGATGAGCTTAAACCGGTGGCAATGTATATTGTCATGCACAATATCTGGAACGCCATTCGACGCAATATGAAAAAACGCCTGCTCGTCATTGATGAAGCTTGGTGGATGATGAAATCCAAGGACACGGCATCATTCTTATTTTCATTGGTTAAAAGAGGTAGAAAGTATTACTTGGGTGTCGCCACCATCACTCAAGACGTCGGCGACTTCTTGAAAAGTGAGTATGGCACACCAATTATTACCAACTCTTCTATCCAGCTTCTACTGAAACAATCGCCAGCGGCAATTGACCTGGTCCAGCAAACATTCCAACTAACCGACGGTGAGAAGTATCTGTTACTGGAGTCGGCAGTAGGGGAAGGAATCTTTTTCGCGGGATTAAAACATGTGGCTATCAAAATAATCGCCTCCTACACAGAGGATCAAATTATCACTTCCGACCCCTCTCAGATTCTTGCAATAAAACAGGCGAAATTAGACAAAGAAAAACTAGATGGCTGAAGAAAAGAAAACACGAATTAGTCTCGCGTCAATGATTTTCATGCCAGCCTTAGCTTTCGTGTTTGATATTTTTAGTTTAATACCATTAATTAATCTCATCGTTGCTCCAATCACCTGGATTATTTTCACTATTTGGTTTTTCCTCGAAGGAGTTAACCCTTTCAGCGGACGCCGCGCTGCCGTAGCGATAGGTAGTTTTGTTATTGGTTTGATACCCGTACTAAGTATGTTGCCAGAGACTACTATTGGCGTTGTAAGTATTATTTTTATGGTAAAATCAGAAGATGCTCTGGGAATTAAGGTGCCCCTGACAAAATGAAATATTTTATTCTAATTCTCCTAACCTTAGCTCTGCTGACTAGCTCAACTCAAGCTCAAACCAAACCGAGTGTAAATTTGATCTGGTCTGCCGACACCCATAGTCCGCCATTCTACGCTGGGCACAGTATCGCTACACCACAAAGCAAGATCAAAGTACTTGCCCTCGTTGATAGTTGGGCTCAAGCTCCATCCAACCTAGAGTATACCTGGAAGCGCAACGGGCAACTCCTGTTAAAATCGTCTGGGTTCGGTCAAAATATTTTGACCTTCAGTGCTGGAAAAGCGGGGGAAACAGAACGGATAAACGTGGCCGTTAGCGACCCCGCCCAAACCA
Source organism: Candidatus Nomurabacteria bacterium (assembly GCA_020847275.1). Classification (NCBI taxonomy): domain Bacteria; phylum Candidatus Nomuraibacteriota; species Candidatus Nomurabacteria bacterium. Next base: position 31,681 of record JADLCI010000006.1, on the reverse strand, counting down.
CAAGACAAGAACAAACCATCACGATTCCGGTCACTAATCCTAGTATCAGTATTTACCGAAACGAATCACTAACTGGGATTAACTACGCACAAGCAATCGACGACAATCTAATCCTCGGCCAACCAGAAATTAACCTGTTTGCCGAACCATATTTCTTTCCCAAAACCGACGTGACTAGCGGTAAAATTGATTACCGTTGGCGTCTAAACGACCAAAGGGTCGTGCCTGATCCGCTAGACAGTCGTCTCATCACCTTCGCGGCGCCATCTGGCACTACAGGACAAAACACCATCACCATTAATGCGGAGAGCTTAAACACGGTCTTTCAGTCCGCCAAAAAACAGTTTCAGATCACCTTCGGCGGTACTCAAAATTTTAATTTTTAAAAATCAGTATGGCAGAAAAACAAGTCAATCTATTGGAACCACTAGGAATCGGGCAGGATGCTGTTAGAACAGTTTCGGCTAATGGTGTCGGTGATTACGTCACAACGGCTTTCTCGATTTTTCTCGGTGCTTCTGTCGCGCTAGCCATCGTTGTGATTGCTTGGGGTGGTTTAGAGTATATGTTAAGCAAAATTCCTGGAGCAAAAACGGAGGGAAAAGAGAGGATAAAAAACGCCCTATGGGGACTCTTACTTGCGCTGGCCGCCTGGTTAATTCTAGAAACAATCAACCCCCAGATTAACACTTTTGGCATTTTCGGCGGTCAATAAACATGGCAAGAAAAAAATTAACAATCATTATCGGGGCAGTCATCGTTCTAGTACTTATTGTTGTTCTGGTAACTACGAAAAATAACGAAAAAACAGCCGAACCAGAATTGGATCAAGTCACCGTAAACGATCTCTTTCCCAGTGGAGAAATGAGACCAGGTTTACTGAACGAACAAGGAGTTAGTAGCACGACCATAGCAACCAATATTGATAATGTAGAAAATCTGGCCACCATTGATCGTTCTGGACGATTCTTCCAAGTGACCACGAGACCGATTGGTGGTTTGGTCCGTCTAGGAACCGGTACATCTAGCACCGTCATTGTGGTTGAAAAAGCGACTGGTCATCTCTATCGTGTTTCAACTAATGCCGTCAGTCTTGAACGAATCTCCAACACCACGATCCCAAAAATTTACCGTCTGATTGGTGGGCAAACGGGAACAAGTACTCAAATCATTTTCCAGTATCTCAAGGGAAACCGTATCCAAACTTTCTCTGGGAATCTTGAGCTCACCAGCGCGACAAACGAAGATGGCTTTCTAAATCAGAGTAGGGAATTGGAACCTCTATCGGGGGGCTTCCTCGCTCAAGATATTGAAGATATAGTCACCTCACCTAAGCAAAATAAACTATTCTGGCTAGAAACTGTAAACAAAGAAATGTTGGGCTATCTTGCCAACACAAACGGCGACAAAAAAGAATTAATTTTTCGCTCTCCCTATCCCGAGTGGCGAGCGTCTTGGGCCACCTCTTCCGTTCTTGCCATTCAGACTCGTTCGGCGCAAAGCGTTGATGGCTCGCTCTATTTCATTGATATCGAAACAAAAAAATGGGAACCAATAATTACTGGTGTTCCCGGTCTTACTACACTTGTTAGCCCCAGCCTGAAACACATCATCTATAGTGGTGATAGTGATCGCGGGCTCGTCTTCGGTTTCTACGACGCGAAAAAACATCTGTTTAATCGTCTAAACCTCCAAACTTGGGCCGACAAGTGTGTGTGGAACCAGTCTGGAATAATTGCCTATTGCGCCGCACCAAGCACCTTACCACCCGGACACCAATATCCTGATGATTGGTATCGCGGAGAGGTAAGACTAGCAGACAACATCTGGAAACTTGACGCCTCGAACAACCAGACTGAAATAATCTTCAGCCCCGCAACGGCGAACCTCGGTGAAAAAATTGATGCCAACAACCTACTATTATCGCCGGATGAACGGATACTCTACCTCACCAATCGTAACGACAACAATCTTTGGGCACTTAACCTGGAAACAGGATTCTAGTTCAGAGCCTTTTTCTCTTTCAATTTTTGGTTTACAAAAATCTCGTGACCGATAGCGAACAGGTTACTGGTAAACCAATAGAGCGATATAGCCGCAGGAAGAGAAAAGCCGATAAACATTACCATCACTGGCATAAAATACTGCATTTGAAGGTTGAGTCCCCGTGTGAAATCTGAAGCGAGAGAGTTTTTAGCATTTTTTTCACCAGTAGCAGACTGCGGAGGTAAGACTAGCTTCATTTGGAAAAATTGAGAAAGGCCAACGAGTATCGCTAGAATATAACTTTTAGTGGTGATATCCAGTAGACCAAGGAAGAGCGTGTTGGAGACGGCGGGGGGCGTTACAAATGAGTAGAACCACTCAGGTCTAAGGGTAAAGCTATCTTTAAAAACCCAAAAAAGTGCCAAAAGAACCGGCAACTGTATAAGTAAAATAATGAAACCAGAAAGGGGGTTAACACCGTGCTCGCGGTAAAGAGCCATTAGTTGTTTAGCCTGTTCACTCTTGTCATCGGCATATTTCTCCTTTAATTTTTGCAACTCTGGTTCAAGTTTTTTAAGGGCCGCCTGGGTCTTACTCATTCTGTGTTGAAGCGGAAAAAGGATAACCTTAACAATCAGGGTTAGGATGACGATTGCAAGACCAATATCTCCACCAGGCAGGATACTGCTTAGCCAAATTAGGGCATTATAGAGCGGGAGAAAGAAAACCAAATGAAAAAAATTACCAATCATGACTCTTTTTTAATAAAATCCTTAAGTAAGTCCACAAAACTTTTTTTTAATTCTGCGAATGACCAGTTTACTGTCGCCGAACCACAGAACACAACTATGTGAAAACCAAGTAAAATACGTGGGGCCAAAGACCGAATGACTGAACGGATGCGACGCTTAATCAAATGGCGATCAACTGATTGTTTCATCTCCTTGGCGGGAACTACTATGGCAAAACGGCTAGGGGAGTGACCCACCTTTAAAACCCGCAAACCAAGATCTCGGTTGCCAAACCGGCGACCCCTTGCAACCACTAATTCAATCTCAGGACGATCCAACCGGAGGAAACGAGCGAGCATTTAAACTGTCAATTTATGACGTCCCTTCCGACGACGAGCAACCAGCACCCGCCGGCCAGTTTTGGAACGACTCCGGGTCAAAAAACCGTGTGTAGTCTTACGTTTCCGCTTTTTAGGTTGGTATGTTTGAGACATGGGAGGAGTCTACCATAGTTCATTATAGTAATCCACTGATTATTCACAGATTCGGCTAGTTGGATACTTGGAAAACGAGGCATATAATTCACCTGCGATGTCTGACCACAAAACTCTTTGGGAAAATGCCCTAGTAGATATTGAAATCGAGGTCTCGCGCGCCAATTTCGGAACATGGTTTCGCAACACCAGAATTGTAAAAGACGAGGACGGAGTAATTTTCCTCGGCGTTCCAAACGCTTTTGTGAAAGACTGGCTCTTTAAGAAATATCACAAATCAATTCTCCGCTCTCTCCGACAACTGATGCCAGAGATACGAGCTGTGGAATACACCATCTCCAAGAACGAAAAACCTGAAAACATTAACCTACCCAGTACGGCACCAGCTATTAGTCCACAAATGGATTTGGCTGAAATGTACACAAACCGCGAAGATAACCTTAACCCGAAATATGTCTTTGATTCTTTTATTGTTGGCCCATTCAATGAACTGGCACACGCTGCTACCCAGGCAGTTGTAAAAAAACTGGGGCAAATTTATAACCCCCTCTTTATTTATGGTGGAACGGGACTTGGCAAAACCCACTTGATCCAGTCGGTAGGAAATTATGTCAAAAAAAACAACCCCGGCAAAAAGATTTTCTATGTTACTTCCGAACAGTTCACGGTTGATTACGTGAGCTCAATGCAACATAACCGGATCAACACTTTCAAAGAAAAATATCGAAAATATGACATCCTGATAATGGACGATGTCCAATTCTTTGCCAAGAAAGAAAAGACTCAGGAGGAGCTGTTTCATTTATTTAACCACCTTCACGACAACAATAAACAAATTATTTTTTCCTCTGACAAGGCACCCAAATACATCCCCGACCTTGAGGAACGCCTACGCTCTCGTTTTGAGGGGGGAATGATTGTTGATGTCAGTAAACCAGACTATGAATCACGTCTAGCAATCCTGAACAATAAGATCCACCAAAATCAACTTACTCTAGCACCAGAATCACTAGAGTACATTGCCGAGGTGATTCAAGATAATATCCGCGAACTGGAGGGCTGTCTTAATACCGTTATCTGCCAAAGCCAGCTTAAAAACAGACCGCTAAGTCTGAGTGAAATCAAAACTCTAATTAAAAATAATGTTAAACCAAAGAAAATGGTTTCCGTTAAAGATGTGGCTGACATTGTTGCCAACTTCTACCATATCAACGAGAAAAATCTCTATGAGAAAACAAGGAAGAAAGAGGTAGTAAAACCGCGGCAGGTGATTATGTATCTACTTCGTGAAGACTTCAACACCTCCTATCCCTACATCGGCCAAAAGTTAGGCGGTAGAGATCACACCACAGTCATCCACGCCTACGAGAAAATCAAAAAAGACATCACCAACAACGAGCCCCTAGCTCAGGAAATTGAGCAGATTAGAAACCTAATACTCCAGGGATAACCAGTTGATAAAAAATGGATAACCTCTGGAATAAAATAGGATAAAAATCAAAATGAGAAAGATATTAAAAATAATCCCCAGCCTAAAACACTACCCCGAAGAGACAAACTACCTTATCCCCAGTCATAATTATAATAATGTATTTAGATAAAGATTAATTAAATATTATGAAACTAGAATGCCAACGGGAAAGTTTAAAACAAGCTGTCGGTCTTACGGAAAAAGTGACGAGTAAGAGTTCATCCTTACCTGTTCTTGGTTTTATTCTGTTATCCGCTGAAGGTAAAAATTTGATTATCCGTGGTACGAATCTTGATCTTGGTTGTGAGTGGAAATTACCAGCGAAAGTTATATCCCCCGGGGCGGTTCTTATCTCTGGGGCAGTCTTCTATAACCTGCTTTCTAATATAAACAATGTAGAAAAACTAACTCTAGAAGTGGTGAATAAGAATTTAGTTGTCTCGGTTGGGTCCAGTTCCACCTTAATTAAGGTTCAATCAACCGAAGACTTTCCGACCCTACCTGAATTAGAAGAAACAATGGAGTTAACTCTCCCAATAATTGATTTTGTTTCTGGAGCTAGGGCGGTTGGTTATGCCGCTGCTTTGACCGATATTAAACCGGAAATAGCTAGTTTATATTTCTATACCGACGAATCAAATGCCTATTTTGTGGCAACAGACTCTTTTCGTTTAGCAGAAAAGAAAGTTGATTTAAAGACAGAGGGAGATCAGGTAGTAAAATTAATTATTCCCGTTAGGAATGTGACGGAAATTTTACGGTTACTGGAATCGACTACTGGTACAGCGGTCTGGAAATTTAATCGGCATCAATTAACAGTTATCACTGATCGCCTCCGTTTAACTTCACGTTTGATCGAGGGAGTTTTTCCTGACTACCGTCAAATAATGCCGCTAAACTCAATTAGCCAAGTTGTGTTAAGTCGAGTAGAACTTTTGAATGCCCTCAAACTCTCTCAAATTTTCACCGATCGTCTCAATCATGTGACACTTAAACTTCGACCAGAAGATAGTGTTCTAGAATTAACAAGCCAAAATGGTGATGTGGGGGAAAATACCAGTCTTGTGCCGGCGACGATCAATGGCGAGGAGTTAATTATCAATCTTAATCTGCGTTATTTACTGGACGGTTTGCAATCAATTTCTGATGAAAAGGTTTCACTCCAATTTAACGGTCGGACTAAACCGATTTTACTTACTAGCACTAGTGACGATAGTTTTCGTTACCTAATAATGCCACTTAATCGATAATGAAAGGACTCGGTATTTTTCTGATAAAGTTTCGGGGTATTCTACCAGCGAATCAATTAGTGAAACAGGCGGTACAGGATGTCTTGCACAGGTTGATTGGGGTTGAAGTGGGTCTGGAAATGATAAAAGTTGAAAAGCGCTCACTTTACCTAATGGTTTCTCCGGTAGTAAAAAATCTAGTTTTTCTTAAACGGGAACAAATAGCCGCCGAAATTGCTAAGTTGTTGGGAGAACTGAAAGAGAGAGTGGTGCTTTGATTTCACTACGGTTGCCGACACTGTCGTGAGCCACGATCCTTAGCTCGTTGACTGGCTTGAGAGGAGAGGTATATTTGGGGATAAATGTAAAATCAAATGGGGCCCGTTCACTTTGACCAAGATATTGATCGTTCAAGAAAAATTCCAATTTTCCGATGGGGAAGTGCCCAACATAAGAACCGCGTATGGTAACTTGCTGTTCGGGGGCATAGATTTCTGATGGTGATGGATTAAGAATTTTAATTTTAGGTTCAAATTCTGGTCGGTGAATATCATCTATCGCCGTGGGGATGGCTGAATCTGTTTGTTCGACGATTCCTTTCTCCGAGACCCAACGACGAACTGGTTCTTCCCAAAGGGGAAATTGAGGATCATCTTCTCTGTCTAGCCAATAAAGAATGGAGTGAACTTGTGTCAGGACATGTTCTTCGCGCAGTTCAACTGGCGTATATTCGGTGGCAATTTTGCCCGAAATTTTATCGGTGAAATAGCCGTGGCTACCCTGCCAGAAACCCCGCATTAACGGTAGAGATTCAGTGCTTGCTGGTTCTGGGTCAGGAAAATTTTCTACAGTGGATTTTTCCAGAGCTACATCCATGAAGTTGCGCCACATTGGCACGATAATTAGTCCGGCAACCTTCTTCTCCATTGGGGTATTGTCGTTGTTGCCGGCCCAAGCTCCCACAACTAGACTGGGGGTGTAGCCCACAATCCACGCGTCTTTATAGTCATTCGTTGTACCAGTTTTTGACGCTACTTCGCGGTTCGGAAAAAAGAGTGGAGAGTTAGCGCCGTAGGATGGAATCTTTGCCTTATTATCAGAGAGAACATCTGAGATCAGGCGAGCAATATTTGGTTCAAGTACCTCTCGGGGATGAGGAGTGAATTCTTCCAGAATTCTTCCCGTGTCGTCCTCCACTTTTAGAATGGAGGTGTAGGGTAAACGATTTCCATCGTTTGCGAAAACGCCGTAGGCGCTGGTTAATTCAAGCGGGGAGACTTCGCCACCACCAAGCACAAGTGTTAGTCCGTATTGGTTGGCATTGCCGAGACTGGTGATTCCCATATTCTTCGCAAGAGCTAGGGTGTCGTTAATGCCGGCAAGGTACAAGGTTTTTATTGAGGGGATGTTGATTGATTGGGCTAGAGCTTCGCGCATGCTCATCGGCCCGCGGAACTTGTTATCGTAGTTTACTGGTTTATAACAATTACCACCGTTTTGACAGGCCGTATCAAATTGGGTTTCTAAATCGAAGAGCATCGTTTCGGGGGTGAAGTTTTTCTTGAATGCTTCAGCGTAGGCAAAAGGTTTAAAGGCAGAACCAGGCTGACGGTGAGCGAGAATAATATTGAAGTTACCTTCGTCTTCCGTATTGAAATAGTCTTTAGAACCGACCATCACTAGCACTTGTCCAGTCTTTGGATCAATGGCCACTAGGCCAGCGTTCTTGGCGTTAAACTTTTTTGCATTTTCTTCGGCGGTTTCTGCTACGATTTTTTCGGCAGCCGCTTGTAGTGGCCAGTCGAGCGTGGTGGTTACTTTCAGGCCACGAGAATTTAGGGCCTCAATGCCGTATTTGTTCTCCAGATAATCGCGCACCCAGATCACGAAATGAGGTGCCTTTATCCCACGTTCCGTTGATGACGAGAAGGTAACCTTCTCGGCCAGAGCTTGGCGATGTTCTGCTTCGGTGATAAATCCAAGTTCGGCTAGCCGCGCCAGGACAACATCTTTCCTCTCATCGAGCTTGTCTCTATTCTGACCATACGGTGAATAGAAAGTTGGCGCTTTAGGAATAGCGGCAAGGTAAGCTGCCTCGGCCAAGTTCACATCCAGTGCACTTTTACCGAAGTAAGTTTGGGCGGCTTCTTCCACGCCGTAGATATTGCCGCCGTAGGGAATTTCGTTGAGGTAATGGCCAAGAATTTCATCCTTGCTCATCTTTTTTTCCAGCCGGATAGACAAGACTAGCTCTTTAATTTTTCGTGACCAGCTCTTATCTTGCGTTAGGAGCGAGTTTTTCACCAATTGCTGGGTAATCGTTGATCCGCCTTGCTGTTTTGTCCCAGCGCCCAAATTGGCGAGCAGGGCGCGGAAGATGGCACTGACCTGAATGCCCCCATGTTGATAGAACTGGTCGTCCTCGATGGCGATTGTGGCGTTCTTCACATTCTTCGAGATCTGTTCCAGAGGAACAACGCGTCGTTTCACGGTGTCGTGGATGTCGTAGAGCAAAACTTCACCTGTTCGGTCGTAGATTTTCGTAGATTTGGCCACGATTCGTTCGGAAAAAGCTTCGAAAGAAGGGATTTCTAGATTGGTGGTCCAAAGTAGAAGAACGCCACCGCCGAGGAAGCAGAAAATCAGAAAGAGGAGAATTAACTTAAAAATTAACGATTTGATTTGTTGATTATAACATAGATTCTGGGGAATTTTTGATAAAAAAAGCCCCCGCGAAAAAATTTTCGCGGGGGCTCAAGTATTCAAGAGGTACGAACCCTCAAGGTTGCAAGGATCACTTGAACTTCCGGGCAGAGGACAGGCCGATGCCGTCGAAGCGATAGGCGCCCCAATAGTGGCTGACGAGGAGGCCATCGACATTGAAGTGGCCGACGTAGACGCGACGACCGTTCGAGCCGAGACTGGACGTCCAAACATAGATGTTTTCGAGGAGTCGGACGCCACGAACCTCTAAATAGGTCGTGATGAACCAGCTCATCTCAGCGGCATTCGGCACCTTCTCAAGTGCCAACAGAAGCTTGTTCTGCTCGGTCCAGTTTTTGCTGGTCGAGTTTGCGACTGGAGTTTTCTTGATGGCGAGCCATCCGAACCCTGTCTTGTCTTCGCGAGCGAATTTCTGGTCGGAATACCACCCGCCCGTCTTCGAGTGGAAGTGAGCAAACTGGATCTCCCGAATGTCGAGGGTCGAGCAATCCTGAGGTGGTGTGGGGATGACGGCGTAACCTTTCTCCTTGCACCACATGAGTACCTCTTTCGATGGTAGACTTTCGACGAGTGCCGCGACCCTTTCGTCGGTATAAAAGATGCTCGAGCGAGCCTTTGTGATTTCCTCTGGCGTGATGAAATCTGCGCCAAGGATTGACTGAGCCAAAGATATAGTCCGTATCCTTCGCCGAGAAGCGGATGTGATCGGTTTCGTCGTAATTGTTGTCACTCCTTGTTTGGGGGCCGGATTCGCTCCAGCGACAAGCGACTGGTCTCGGAATGAGACGAGCCATTTAAGGCCGTGTTTAAGCCACAAATGGCTCGTCTCATCTAACAGTACCTCCTTTCAAAGGACTGCCGCTATTATAGTAAATAGGCGAGATTTATCAATTATGCAAACAATGCTCTAAAGTAAACTTATTTCTGATGAGGAAAATCTTGTGATAAAATAGGCAAAATGAATTCGGAGCTACTTACTCGTGGCGTTTCTCACACGTTCCCTTCTTCTGAAGCACTGAAGAAGGAGTTGAGTGGTGGCCGAAAATTGCGGATTTATTGGGGCGTTGACCCAACGGGGCCGACACTTCACCTTGGTCATGTTTCTGTTTTACTTAAACTGCGCGATTGGCAGGGAGAGGGCCATCAGATCGTAGTTCTGTTTGGTGATTTCACGGCGCGTATCGGCGACCCCACAGACAAGAAGGCGGTACGGAAAACTTTATCACCCGAGGAGATAGAGAATAATTTGAAGTTGTACCGCGAACAGATCGGTAAGATTCTAGATTTAGATAAAATAGAATTTCGTCACAATAGTGAATGGCTTGCTAAGCTCTCGTTTGCGGAGGTTCTAGAGCTAGCCTCGCAAGTAACCCTTGCTCAGACCATTAAGCGGGATATGTTTCAGAAACGGATTGCGGAGAATAAGGATCTTTTTTTGCACGAATTTCTCTACCCGCTAATGCAGGGTTATGATTCGGTGGCGTTGGAAGTTGATATGGAAATCGGTGGTAATGACCAGATTTTCAACATGCTGGTTGGTCGCGATCTTCTGAAGAAGATGCGGGGCAAGGAGAAGTTTGTGGTGGCCACCAAACTATTGACCGATTCTGCGGGTTTAAAAATGGGAAAGACAGAGGGGAATATGGTTTCTTTCACCGACACGCCCAGTGATGCTTATGGAAAGATAATGAGTTGGTCCGATGATTTAGTTGCCCCGGGCTTGGAACTTCTAACTCGTCTTACGGATTCGCAAATAAAACATATTTTATCTGGACATCCCAAGGAAGCTAAGATGGAGTTAGCGCGGGAGGTGGTGTCTCTGATTTACGATGAGTCAGAAGCGGATCGGGCCCAGGAAAATTTTATCAATACTTTTCAAAGGGGGGAGGAACCGGAAGAGTGGGAAGAGATCAATGCAAGTTATGGCGAGAAACTGTCAGAAATTTTATCGCGTGCTGGCGCGGTGAAGTCTAAATCTGATTTTCGTCGTCTGGTGGAGGAGGGGGCGGTGACAGAGTGGCCAAATAAAAATCTGACCGTTGTCGATCAGATTTTTACTGCCGAGATTAAACTAAAGGTAGGAAAACGGCGCTTCTTACATGTCGTCAGCCGTTAGATCGTCGCCATCATCACCCAAGTCTTCTCCTCCCAGATTTCCATCCCCAGTTTCCTCCAATTCTTCTTCCTCTCCCCCCATTTCCATATTGTCAAATTCTTCCATAAATATTTTATCTTACTTTATAACGCCTCATTTTTAGCACCAAGGGAAATGTTTGGCAAGACTAATTAAGTGAAACTGTGGATAAAGCTGTAAGGGCAATAGCAATGGCGTCGAATTCATCATCGTGTTTTATCGTTTTGTCGATCTTTAGAAGCTTCGGTAACATGGCGATTATTTGCGCTTTGTCGGCCCGGCCATAACCAGTGGTGGTAAGTTTCACACTGGCTGGCGATATTTCGTAAACCCGTAAATGATGTTTCGCGGCTAAATAGAGAATCAAGCCCCTTGTTTCGGCCACAAGCATCGCCGTTTTTTTATTCTTGGCGAAGAAGAGAGTTTCTAGTGCTAGTAGCTCCGGCCGGAATTCAATGATAATTTTTTCCAGGGCATTTCCTAATTCCAATAACCTTTCTGCAAAAATAAGTTTTTTGTCGGTGGTGAGGCAGTCGGAGAAACTTAGTTCGCTGGCGGATTTTTTTCTTTCTAAAATGGCAATGCCGAGCCGATCGTAACCAGGGTCAATTCCTAGGATTTTCATAAAGGAGATAGGTTAGTTGTTACCTTCTTAATTCCTTGACCACTTTCTAGTGCAAGGATTAGTCCGGTCAGTTGTTCTTGGTCACTTCTTTCCACTTTTTTAGGATTTACCACTCGCCATTCGTCGTCAATTTTTTGGAAAGCCCAAAGTACAGATCCCGGTATGGCAATCTTACCTCCGTGAAGAGAGAGTAGATGTTTGATTTCTTGTGCGGTGCGGTTATTATTGTCGGTCGTGCCCTCAATAATTAAAGCCACTCCGCCTGGGCCATAGGCTTCGTAGATTACCTTAGTTAACTGGCTGTCTTTGTCTTCCGTCGCCCCCCTGATTGCTCGTTCGATATTGTTGTTTGGCATATTGGCGGCACGAGCCTTCAGAATGGCGGCTCGTAATCCTGGCGCGTCTTTATCTCCCCCCGCCTTCCTTGATTCTAGGGAAATGTTTTTACTTAACACACCAAAGAGTTTGCTCCTTTTAGCGTCTTCAGCACCCTTTTGCCGTTTAATTTGGGTCCATTTATTGTGGCCAGCCATGCTTCTGTTTCAGTGTACAAATCAGAGGTTAATTAAACAAATTTGACAATTTTATAAAGTATGCTAGACTCTCCGTCTAAACCCAGTGTTGGGTGGTTTTTGGTCTTTAACAAGAAAGGAGTTATAGATACGCGGAAGGACATTGGGGGATGAGCGTTTGATTTGTTTATGGGGGCAGGGGATCGTAAAAAAGAAAGCAGGGAAGAAAATGAAGAAGTTTTTGGTGATGATTGTTCTACTTGTTTTGATTGGTCTCGTTACAACTCCGGCGCAAGCCGCCAGCGTCCATCAGTCGCTGACCCTCGGTGGTTTCCAGGTTTCACTCAGCGGTCAGGAAGGAGGAGGTCAGGACGGTGATGGCGTTTGGCTATCTGCCCAAGTGGCATCATCAATCCACCTGGTGGATTACGTTTCCGCTACGTTTTATCACCCAAGCGAGGGTGATGAAAACGAGTGGGGCTGGACGGCTTCTTTTGGAGGAATCAAGAACAGTAGCCTTGTTCTGAGTCCTATCTGGAGTTCGTCCGGTCTTTCTGTCGGTGGCGTTTCCTTGAGCCAAATTACTCAGCTGTCTTCGGAGAGTGGGTATGACCGGGGGTGGGCTTCTGTTACTGTCGATCCTTCTCGTCTGGATTTCGCATATATGAACTATGCGGAATGGTATGACGAATATATCGATGGTGTTCGTTGGAATGCCTACTTCATTTTCCGTGGCAATTTTGGCGACGGAGAACTGGGGGAAGCCCGCGGACGTGGGTATTTCGGTCTCACCCCAGAACCGGCGACGATGGCGTTGCTTGGTCCGGCTGTCCTGTTTTTTGCCAGGCGCCGTCGTTGACTCCTTTCGGTGTTTAGTAAAGCAACCCCCCACTGTGGTAATAACCGCAGTGGGGGGTTTTGTTTTAACTTTTTACAAGAGCTTCCCTTGCCTGTTTTCTGGCCAGTCAAAGCCCAGATGATCGTAGGCGTGGCGAGTTGCTTGACGGCCGCGAGGAGTTCGTTCCAGCATTCCAAGTTGAATCAGATAGGGTTCGTGAACCTCTTCGATAGTCGCGTCTTCTTCGTGCGTTGCGGTAGCGATAGTTGAAACACCAACTGGCCCACCGTTAAATTTTTCGATAATTGTGGCCAGAATCTTCCGATCGTTTTCCGATAATCCTAGTTCATCAATTCCCATCAGTGTTAGGGCTTCACGGGCGACCTGTTTGCTGATTGATTGTCCGCGCAATTGAGCTAGATCGCGGCAACGTTTTAAGAATTGATTGGCAATTCGTGGGGTAAAACGCGAACGTCTAGCAATCTCCAGCGCTGCCTCGTCGTCTAGTTTCATACCCAGAATCTCGGCCGATCGTTTGATGATATCCCGGATTTCGTTTTCGGAATAAAAATCTAGGCGAAACGTGCCCCCACCGAAACGTGAACGAAGTGGTGCCGAGAGCAGTGCTGGGCGAGTCGTAGCAGCGACAAGGGTAAACGGCGGTAAGTCTAATTGAATGACTCTCGCTCCCGGCCCCTTACCGATGACGATATTTAGTTTTCCAGATTCCATTGCCGGGTAAAGAATTTCTTCAATCATCTTGTTGAGACGGTGTACTTCGTCGATGAAGAGCATGTCGCCCGCGGCAAGATTGGTGAGGATGGAAGCAAGATCACCCACGCGCTCAATCGCTGGACCGGAGGTGATTTTAAGTTGGGCGCCAATTTCTTTAGCGATTAAATGAGCAAGAGTGGTTTTACCTAGCCCAGGTGGACCGTAGAAGAGTAGATGTTCTGGTGGTTGGGAGCGTTCTTTGGCCGCCGCAAGGAGGATTTGCAGGTTATCTTTGATGTGTTTCTGTCCAATATAGTCGCTCCAAGTGCTTGGTCGGAGAGCGCTATCAAGAAACCAATCTTGTCCACCGTTTTCTTTGCCTATTGACATTTAAATTGTTTTATGCTAGCATGGCCGTGGTTCGTTAGTTTGACACTAATCCAGACCATAAACCTCTAAGCAACTAAGCTCTTCCGGGTTTAAACGGGTTTTTCCAGGAGGACGAGACAGTTTCATAACTTCGGTTGTTTTGCTTTCTCTATCCTTTCGGTTTTACCTCACTTCGGCGTTTACGTCGAAGGTTTGCTTAGAGGTTTATGTTCTTGATTGTCGGTGAACTAGATAACTTCTTCATTTACATCTACCACTCGCGCCAGCTCCTCTAATGAGGTCGCTCCCGCAAGGACCTTTAAGACACCGTCCTGACGCATATCTAGAATTCCCTGCGGTCGAGCAGCGATTTTTATCTCGCGTTCATTCGGATTACTTACTAGGAGGGGAGCCACTCGTTCGTCAATTAGAATTGCTTCGAAGACCCCTTGTCGCCCCTTGTAACCAATATGATTGCACGCGGCACAGCCACCTTCCTTTGCTCGCCACAACCGGTTTGCTGTGGGGAGGGGAATTTCTGGCCGTTTTTCCTTAATCGATTCGAGGACGGCGAGCAGTAGCTTCGTTTCGGTGGGAGTGGGAGTGCTTTCTTCTTTGCACGCTGGACAGAGGTTTCGAACCAGGCGTTGTGCCATTGAGATATTAAGCGCGGAGTCAATAATTTTAGGGTTCACATCTAGGTCAATCAATCTTGGAATTGTGCCAGCCGCATTGTTGGTGTGGAGGGTGGAGAAGACGAGGTGTCCAGTTAGGGAAGCGTTAATGGCAATTTTTGCCGTTTCTTTGTCTCTGATTTCTCCAACCATTATGATGTCTGGGTCTTGACGAAGGGCGCTACGGAGCCCGGTTAGGAAAGTATAATTTTTATCTGGATTAACTTGGGTTTGGCTGATTCCAGGTAGGTGATATTCAATCGGATCTTCAATGGTAATGGTTTTGTTTTCACCGGTAGAAATTTTTCGAAGGAAGGAGTAAAGGGTAGTTGTTTTACCAGAACCAGTCGGCCCGGTTAGGAGGATCATACCGTTTGGTTTAGTGATTTCTCTCTCGACGATTTTAAACAGGGCTGGCTCAATGCCCAAAGTTTCAAAAGTGACATTAATCGTTTCTGGATTAAGTAAACGTAGTACGATTGATTCACCGTAGGCGCCAGGCAAAATTGAAGTACGGATTTCAATATCAGTACCATCGAGCCGGATACTCAGACGACCGTCTTGGGCGGATTTCTGGACATTTAGTTTCAGTCCCGAAAGGAGCTTCACACGCGAGACAATTTGGGCGTAAAGTTTTTGAGGGAGGAAGCTAATATCGTGGAGCACGCCGTCTAAACGGAAACGTAAGCGCACACGATCGGCCTCCGGTTCAAGATGGATATCGGAGGCGAGAGTTACAATGCCACCGGCAAGAATTACTTCTAACAAGTTAGAGATACCACCAGCGGCGAGAGCAGATAAGCCCTCAGATGAGAATAAACGATTCAAACTATCGATGTCGCTGATTTGTTTGGTGAAGTTGGCGATAGCCTCATTTGAAATGTCGATTACGCCAGCCTCTGTCCGCGTTGAGCGAGATATCTCGCTGTAGCGGGACCAAGCGCGATCCAGACTCGCTTGGGAGGCTAGATAGAGATTGAGATGGTAGCCTTTATCACGTAATTCACTGAGGGTATTTTTTGTTTCTATCCTTTCGGGAGAGATTGTAACGAGGAAAATATTCTTACCGTTAATTTTAAAAGCCGCCAGAGCACTTTTCCGGGCTTCACTTTCGGGTATTAGACGCAGGGCATCAGTATTGATGGGGAATTTAGATAGGTCAATGTACGGTAGCTGATATTTTCCTGATAGCATTTCTGCGAGCGCCTCTGCTTCGTGACTGTGAAGTTCTTCCAGTTTCTTTGTTTCCCCAGTGTCTCTGAAGGTGATCATTTATTTCTCCATCCTAGCTTTTTTAGGTTGTATAAACAAGGCAAAACTCGGATAGTTGACATTTAAATCCGTATATGCTATACTTGGAATAGTCAAGTAGAACAATGGCTTTTGGGCTAAGACCCAGAAAGGAAAACAAGCCATGAAAAGATCTTTTACAGTTTGTTGTTTATTTGTGCTTTCCCTCGCAACCGCGCCGGCCCTGGCCGGCCACCGCTCGAATTGTGGTTCAGGATATCGCTATGGGGGTAATTATTGGGGGGGTGTTCGACCATCGTTCCTTTCTTCGGGCTGTCGTTCACCCTACTACGTTGGGGGCGGCGGTTACTGGGGTGGCTACTATCGGCAGCCAACCTACACCTACCAACCTCCAGTTTATTACGGTGGCAGTTCCTCGGTTGTGGTGATTCGCCAACCAAAATTGCGACCGGATATATCGATCGTGAATTGGGACGAAAACCAGCTTGAGGAACTGGCTCGCAGTAAGTTTGTTTTCTCTCGAGGACTGAGTGAGGTTAACCGAGTCAGACTTCAGATTGTGTCCCGTGATTACCATGGCGACACGGGCGCTCTCAAGAAGGTGAAACTTGAGGTACGCTGGATCATCTTCAAGCACCTGGAGAAGCACGATGAGGAAGTGGAGAAGCACGACACCGTCAAACTTAAGTTTGATGAGTATGGACGCTTCACGGAGTTCGACGACTGAGAGTTTTCCGTGATTCTGAAACGAGCCCCCGACAATCATGTCGGGGGCTATTTTTATGTTAAAATCGGTTGGTGGAAATTTTGAGTAAAAGCGTTAAGGAGACCGCAGAAGTGGCACGAGATTTCCTGGATAAGCTGAAGCCAGAAAATCAGATGGCTACGATTATCGGCCTAAGTGGCGAACTTGGTTCTGGTAAAACAACTTTCGTCCAGAATTTGGCACATGAGCTTGGTTTAACTGGGGTAATAACCAGTCCAACTTTTGTGATCGAAAAGATTTATCGGTTGACTGGTCAAAAATTTCAGAAGCTCGTTCATATTGATGCCTACCGATTGGAAAATGGGAGCGAGTTGTCAAAATTGGGTTTTCAAGAATTGACCAGAGACCCTAGTAACTTAATTCTAATCGAGTGGGCTGAACGTGTAGCTGATATTTTGAACGGAACGAGGACAATTTATTTTAAATTCATCGATGAAAACACCCGTCAAATTAATATTGCTTGACGCTCACGCGATTCTTCATCGCGCCTATCACGCTTTGCCGGATTTTAAAAATAGTGCCGGAGAACCAACTGGCGGACTTTATGGTATCGCCGCGATGTTGATTAAAATTGTGAATGATTTAAAGCCTGATTACCTGATTGCTTGCTATGATCGCGCCGAGGCCACTTTCCGGAAGCAAGTTTATGATCAATATAAAGCGGGGCGCGTGAAGGCCGATACAGAATTGGTGAAGCAGATGGAGACTTCACGGGATTTGTTCACTACATTTGGTATTCCTGTATACGACTTGGCGGGCTTTGAAGCCGACGATATCATTGGCACGATTGTAGAGGAGATGAGAGGTCAAAAAAATTTACAAGTGGTGATTGCTTCTGGTGATATGGACACATTGCAACTTGTGGATGATAAAAAAGTTTTAGTTTACACACTTAAAAAGGGAATCAACGATACTATCCTGTATGACGAGGAAAAAGTGAAAGAGCGGTTTGGGTTCGGCCCAGAATTACTCCCCGACTGGAAGGGCTTGCGTGGCGACCCCTCTGACAATATTATCGGAATTAACGGGATTGGAGAAAAGACGGCGACCATTCTGATTACGAAGTTTGGCACAGTGGAAGAAATTTACAAAAGACTGAGAGCAAAAGATGGTGAGAAAAAGTTTAAGGAAGCAGGTTTAACCGAAAGGGTAATTAAATTGTTGCGTGAGGGGGAAGAGGAGGCTGTTTTTTCTAAAACGTTGGCGACCATTCGGCGGGATGCAAAAATTAAATTTTCTATACCTGAAAAAACCTGGAAAGAAAATCTAGATTTGGCAAAAGTTGATGCCCTATTTGCAAAACTGGAGTTCAGGACACTTGGCACGCGCGTTCGAGCTGCTTTGGGTGAGAAGTTGGTGGTCATTAATAAAGAAAAAGAAACAGAAAAAAAGGAACTGGGCCGTGATTTGGCGATTGCCGTCTGGCTACTGGATTCAGAGAAAACAACCGCAACGACGGAGGATTTAGAAAAACTTGGTGGTGCGAAAAAGGTTCTAGAGGAAATCAAGCGGAATAATTTGGAAAAAGTTTATCGGGAAATTGAATTGCCTCTTATACCGATAGTTAAACACGCTAAGGAACGGGGGATTCTCGTGGACAGGGTTTATCTCGGTAATCTCTCCGTGGGTTATCATGCGGAGCTGACCAAGCTGGAGGGCAAGATTTATCAAGCAGTAGGTGAGAAGTTTAATCTTAATTCACCGAAACAGTTAGCAGAAATTTTGTTTGACAAACTGCTTCTTAAAACCGGCAAGAAGACGGCTGGTGGCGCACGCTCGACCAAAGAATCAGAACTGTTGAAATTACAGAGTGAGCATCCGGTGATTACCGATATCCTCGCCTACCGAGAATTGCAGAAGTTATTGTCTACCTATATTGATAGTTTGCCAAAACTGGTAGATGAGAATAGCCGCCTGCACAGCACGCTTAATCAGACTGGTTCGACAACCGGAAGGATGTCTTCCACTGATCCCAACTTGCAAAACATTCCAGCGAGCGAGACTCATGGTCAGGCTATTCGGCGCGCTTTTCTCGCGTCGCCCGGGTATACTTGGTGCGCATTAGACTATTCACAAATTGAAATGCGTGTCCTTGCTGCTCTTTCTGGTGATCAGGAATTACAGAAAATTTTTGCAACTGGTGAGGATGTCCATACTTCTGTGGCGCAGAAGGTTTTCAAGGTTTCAGCGAATGAGGTGACAAAAGAAATGCGTCGCCATGCCAAGGTGATTAACTTCGGGATTATTTATGGCATGGGCGTGAACGCCTTGCGGGCCAATCTGGGGACAGATCGCGCCACGGCTCAAAAATTCTATGATGATTATTTTGCCGCCTTTCCCACGATTAGAAACTATTTCGAGTCAGTGAAAACTTTTGCAAGAAAAAATGGTTACACTGAAACTTTTTTTGGTCGGAGACGATATTTTCCCAGTATTAAGTCGCGTTTACCGTTCCTGCGGGCGATGAGTGAGAGAATGGCCGTCAACGCTCCGCTTCAGGGTACGGCCGCGGATATTGTGAAGATGGCAATGAAACAGATAGACGAATTGATTGAAAAAGGGGGTTGGAGGGAAAGTGTTCACCTCTTGCTTCAGGTTCACGATGAACTGATTTATGAAATAAAAAATGAAAAAGTGGACGAGGTCTTACCAATAATTAAACAGACAATGGAAGGGGCGGCCAATATTGGTGTTCCGCTGGTCGTCAATGCTAAGTCTGGACCAAACTGGGCGGAGGCGGAATAGGTTTGAGGACATAACAGTATTGACTTACAATTCAAGCGGCTTTCCAGTAGTTATAAACAGTGACAGGGACGGCGACGTGTTGTTAGTATATAAGTGAACAAGAAATACCGCCCCCGTCAGACGAAAGCGGTATTTCAATGGATTCCGAACTAGACCTCCTTAGCTTTTAAAAGCTTCGGGGGCTTTTTCGGTCTTTCTTTGTCAACATCGAAGCAGAACGCCTTGCGTCCTACTTCAGATGCGAATAACACGCGTCCATTACGCAAGGTAATGAATGGCCTGCAAATAGTCATTTGACTAAAATTAGGTCTTAATAATCAGCAGTTTTCTCTGCGCCCTAGTCGACCGGTGCTTGCCTAACTTTCGCGAAAGTTGGGGTGTACTGCGAAACAAAAAACACCAACAAAACTTTGCACAGCACTGGACAAGGTAGCCTTTCGGCTAACTCATCCCAGTGGTAAGCCGAGACTTAATGACGAATCATCTTGTCCCAGTACCGTGCGAAACTTTCTTGGTGTTCTTACGGCTACTGAATTGCTGTGCCCCCTTGTGTGCCTGGTTTACCAAACCAAACGGAGAAAAAACCTAATTTTCAAAATTCACTCCTAACATTATAACAAAGTGGTTTTCCTGACACAAGCAAACGCAATGTTTTTTACTGGGGATAAAGTATAACTCGTTCCCAATTCCTCCCCACCGTAAGGTCTGGTATAATCTAGTCTATGCTAGTAACCGTTTCATCTAACTGGGACATTATCATCAAGCTGGTCCTAGCCGTGGTTCTGGGTGGGGCACTTGGGATTGAGAGGACGCTGGCGGGTAAAACAGCCGGTATGCGTACTTACGCCCTCGTCTCTCTTGGCTCGGCTCTCTTTATCATCGTTTCCACCTTAGTCGCCCAACAGTACATTGCCCAAGGAATTCGCAGTTTTGATCCGCTCCGTGTTGCCTCGCAGATTGTGGTTGGTATCGGATTTCTCGGTGCGGGTTCCATTATTTTCCGTGATGGAGCGCGCAAATTGAGTGGTTTAACCACGGCAGCCGGGATCTGGGTTTCGTCCGGAATTGGCATGGCGATTGGTTTCGGTTTTTTCACTCTTGGTCTTCTTGTGAGTATTCTCACTCTGCTTATTTTTACCGTTTTTTGGTCACTAGAGCAGAAGCTTACATCTGGTGGTATCGGTTATGACGAAAACGGAAAGTCTTAAACAAATCCGTGACGAGATTCTAACTTTAAAAGATTCGCCACTGTATACCTTTCGAATTTCTAATAAAAATTTACCAGTGATTGGCGAGGGTAGTCACGAAGCACAGATTATGTTTGTAGGTGAAGCTCCAGGGCGTAACGAAGCGGCAACGGGGAAACCTTTCTGCGGTGCGTCAGGTAAATTACTCGATGAACTTCTGGCCAGTGTAAATATTCCGAGAGCCTCAGTTTATGTTACGAATATTGTGAAAGATCGTCCACCGGAAAATCGGGACCCAACTCCGGGGGAGATAGAAGTTTACGGGCCTTTTTTGGACAGACAAATTGAAATCATTCGACCCAAAATAATCGCTACGCTGGGACGTTTCTCAATGCAATATATTATGACCAGGTTTGGCCTTGGGGACGTTTTACGCAGTATTGGTCAGATGCACGGCCAGCTTTTTGAGACAGAAATTACTTATGGTAAAGTGAGAATTCTACCGCTCTATCATCCGGCCGCCGCCATTTACAATCGATCATTATTGGATACTTTGAAGGAGGACTTTAGCAAACTGAAAGTCCTATAAGATGAAAACTTTTATTTCTTGGAATGTGAATGGTGTTCGGGCCGCGGAGCGGAAGGGATTTTTATCATGGTTGGAGGGGTGTGGTGCACAGATTGTGGCAATTCAAGAAACGAAAGTCAGCGATCATTCCGTGCTAAGCTCAGCCCTTCTTGAGCCGGATAATTATGTAAGCTTCTGGCATGGGGCGAGCGAGAAGAAAGGTTATAGTGGGGTGGCCTGTTTTGTGAAGAAGAATTTCTTGCCGAAAAAAATCAAAACGGATTTCGGAAAGAGTAGTTTATTGAGCAAAGAGGGTCGGGTAATAGAATTAGAATATGATGACTTTGTTTTTCTTAATATTTATTTCCCAAACGGTGGTGCCAGCGACGAGCGGTTAGATTTTAAATTGCGGTTTTATGGCGAGTTTTTAAATTATATTAAAAAGCTGAAGAAACCGGTCATTTTCTGTGGTGATGTGAATACGGCTCACGGTGAAATAGATTTGGCTCGACCAAAAGAGAATGTGAATAATTCGGGCTTTATGTTAATCGAGCGAGAATGGTTGGATAAATTATCTACCGCTGGTTTTACCGATACATTTCGACACTTTTACCCGAAGAAGTTGGAGCAGTATACCTGGTGGGATCAGAAAACTCGGGCGCGTGATCGTAATGTTGGCTGGCGGATCGATTATTTTTATGCCAGTAAAGATTTGGAAAATAAGCTTGGCGGGGCATTTATTTTAAGTGATGTTTTGGGTTCGGATCATTGTCCGGTTGGTTTAGAAATTGACTTGTAATTCATGCTCTATCTTTTCAGTGATCAAAACAAACTGGAGCGTGCACTGCAGCAGTTTAAGAAAAAAAATCCGACAGGCACACTTAATAAGTTTGATAATGAGAATTGGCTGGTGGAGAAGGGTAAGTTTGAGGAATTACTCGCGTCGGGGATAAGTTTATTCGGAGAGAAGAATATAATTATCTTACGTGACATTGAGGAATTAACTGATTCAGAAAGAGAGAGGATTGAAAAAAGTGAGACGATTGTTTTATGGCTTCGACAAGAAGTTGAGAAAAGTGTCGATTTTGACTTCTTTGCCCTCTCTAACTCTCTAGTTAAACGCGATCGAGCCCGGTTGTGGTTGGGTTACCAGAAGGCGCTCGCTTTTGGCGTATCGGCAGAAGAAGTTTTCTGGCGTTCGCTCTGGTGGCAAGTGCGGAAATTGCGAGATAGCGGGCTTTCTTCTAGACTAGTTCGACTTTGGCATGACACCAAACGTGAAGAGGGTCGCGATTTTTCCTTGGAGCTAGAACTCTTTTTACTCACAGTTTGATTTGTTGTAATATTTCGTAGTGATGAATGTTATCAATAGTGTGAGGTCGAACGATTACCAATCAGACGAAGCGTTGTTGGCTCGCTCTATCGGCGAGCCGCAATGTTTCGCCGAACTGGTGGCCCGTTATGAGCCAGCTTTCTTCCGTAAGGGTCGGAATATTATCAAGGATGAAGATGTTCTCACTGATGCGGTGCAGGATGCTTTGGTCAAGATTTATCTAAACGCCAGAAAATTTCAAGCGAGACCAGGAGCATCTTTCCGTTCTTGGGCTTATCGCATTTTTCTCAATACCTGTTTCACAGTTTATCGTAGGGAAAAAAGAGAGAAGGAATTTTTTTCTACTCTTGATCCAGAGTTGCTGGCCCTTGCTCCCGATGAGAAAATTTTATCACACGAGTCACGCTGGGCCTTCAATGACCTCCTCGTCTTAATTTCACGTTTACCGAAAATTTTACGTCGTGTGGCTGAGCTTCATTTGGTCGAGGGTTATTCGCAAGAGGAGGTGGCGAGATTGGAGGGGGCTTCTATTGGTACCATTCGTACTCGTCTTCATCGAGCTCGCAAGCTTCTCCAGACCTATGTCCCAGTCACTTAATTTTAATCAGGTTAATCAGGCCGAAATTATGGCCCGGATACTTTTCTTACATCGATTGAAAGGGGTGTTTCTCTCTGTATGGGTAAGACTCGCTGTTTTTGTCGGTCTTGTCGGGGTAGTTTCACTGATGGTATCTATTCGTAATGTTTTCGCCAACGCCGTCCTCACGGGGGGCCTTTTCAGCGGTTCTCGCTATATTGTGTCGTCCGTTCTTGAAACGGAATATCTGGTTCAATTTTTGTTGGCTGGGCTATTCTTTTTCAGTCTTTTGCTTGCCCGAGATATTTTTAATAACATCAAGCTTCGTAGACATTTCACTACTGTTTGAGTATAGTAAGCCCTGTTGCTCCGTTAGCTCAGTTGGTAGAGCAGTTGCCTTTTAAGCAAACGGTCGCAGGTTCGATTCCTGCACGGAGCACATGCTTTTTAAAAAGCTAGAGGGGTAGATCAAAGGCAAAGAGGCCTGGGCCGGTTAAAACCAGTGAGAGTAAAACGGTAATCATCAAAAGGCGGGCGGTGACGAGGATTTGTTTATCTGGTCTTGCTGTAATTAGAATAGCGAGAACAAGCGCGACGGGTTGGGTAAAGAGACCAATGAGAAGCAAAAAGGCGAGCGCTATTTCGATTGCGCCAGCCCAACGGCGTTTTCCCTCGTTCATTTGGGTCGACTGATGGCCGTGCTGGATAAGAATTAGACTGGCCACTAGACGCAAGATAGTGGGAGCCGCCAGACTACCAGTTAACAGAGCAGGAAATATGCTTAACATTGTTCTCATTTTACACAATATTCGAAGTGCTCACAATGTGGGTTCGATTTTCCGAACCGCGGAAGGGGCGGGGCTTAAGAAGGTTTATCTCACTGGCTATACACCAATGCCTAAAGATAAGTTTGAGCGGGTAAATAAAGAAATTGCCAAAACGGCACTGGGCGCAGAGAAAATTATGGAATGGAGAAAGTTTGATAATTTGGAAACCCTAATTTCAAAACTGAAAAAAGAAAATTTTGAGATTGTCGCGCTGGAACAAGACAGGAGAGCGGTTGATTACAGGAAGGCAAAATTTGATGGTGATATTGCTCTGATTCTCGGCAACGAAGTTGGCGGGGTTGATCCAGAAATTATCCAACTTTGTGACCATGTTATTGAGATTCCGATGAGGGGAGAGAAAGAGTCGTTGAACGTGGGCGTGGCGGCAGGGATTGCGATTTTCAGACTTCTAAACGTTTAGTCATTTTACATACGACCCAAGAACATGGCTCTAAACATAGCTTTTTTGGCATGAGAAACCGCAAAACAATAAAATCCCTTGACAATTTCTGTGAGTTTGTTATCCTTGTGGACAGATGGAGTGAACTTTGGACAACCGAGTCACACAACTATTCAATCGTGTTCTTCGGAGCATGCGCTCAGTTGCGGGTTGACAGTGAGTGTCCAAACAGACTCAATCGGCTGGGGAGAAATCCCCAGCTTTTTTATTTCTGGCAATTCTTGCAGAAATGCGTGCCCCTGCCAGCAAGTTTTATTTTTGTGATTGCCGTTTTCTTACAGCGCTTACACCCTTCACCTTTTCGGCCGTAAACTTTGAGATAGGGGACGAAACCGCCCTTGGTTCCGTCGCTTCGTACGTAATTTTTTGCCGAAGTTCCCTTTTTACTAACGGAAAGCTTAAGGATCTTTACGATTCCGGAGTGTAGGTTTTTTCGTTCCACTGGAGTTAAACTTTTGACAATTCTGGTTGGAAGAATTTTGGCCGAGAAACAACTTTCATCCACGTAGATATTTCCCAAACCAGCGATGAGACTCTGGTCTAGGAGGAATTGCTTTATTTTCCGATTCGGATACTTTTTCAGTAAACTTTGGAAGTGCGATAGGGTGAAGTCTCTGCTAAGTGGCTCTACGCCATGTTTGTTTAAAATGTTTTCTGTTTCCGATTCATTTAGCAATTTTATCCAACCAAATTTACGTAAATCGTTGAAATACAGCTTTGATTTATCGGTGAATTCAAAAATAGCGCGAGTATATTTGAATGGGTTTTCCTGTGGGTGGCCACCAAGTATGACTTGGCCCTTCTTGGGGACAAAAATAAGTTGACCAGTCATCTTGAGATGGATAAGCAGCTTTCGTTTATCAGAAAGAGTAATAATCAATATCTTGGCCCGCCGGTCTAGGCCGAGTATTTTTTTGTTCTCTAATTGACGAGAAAAGACAGTTGTCGACTTGATTCTCTTGCCGGCAATTATCGCGAGCTCGCGTCTAAGCGTCTCAACTTCTGGTAGTTCGGGCATCTCTTAATTTTTCAAGTTCTTCGTGGGCGACCGTGGCGTCATCCCACGGTGTTTTTTTACCATTTGCGCCCATAATGTAGGGGTCGGTGCCTTTACCAGTGATAATTATCACGTCACCTGGTTGGGCAATTCTCACCGCTTCACGAATTGCTTCACGACGGTCCATTATTACTTTGTAATTATTTGACTTGATGCCCGAGGCAACCTGTTTCACGATTTCCTCTGGGTTTTCGTCGTAGGGATCCTCATCGGTCAGAAAGATTCGGTCACAATTTTCGCTAGCGATCTGGCCCATCAGTGGCCGCTTCCAATGGTCGCGGCCACCACCAGTGCCACCGAGGACGCAGATTTTTCTTTTGTTGTTCAGTGCCTTGTAGGCCGCACGAAGTGAATCCGGCGTGTGGGCATAATCAACAATGACATCAAATTCCTGTCGCCCGACCGGTTCCATTCGACCACGAATCCCAGCGAAATTATTTAGAGTCTCTTGGATGATTTCTGGTCCCACACCCTGTGTCTCTGCCAAGCGGGCGGCAGCTAGAACATTATAAAGGTTGAATTCTCCGGGCAGTCTGGTGTGCAGCTTTAGCGTTTCGTTGTCACTTAGTTTATACACAACTTTCTGGGCATCTTTACCTGCGGCTTGGAGGAATTTCGTATGTTCTTTGTCGTCCCCGTTGACGACGATAAATCGGGGGGATTTTTTTGATCGAGATAGTTGGTGGGCTATTGCCAACTTAGCCTTTAGGTAGTTTTCATAAGAACCGTGAGACTCGATGTGCTCTGGGGCGATGTTTGTGAACACAAGGGCATCTAGCTCGATAAACTTATGTCGAAATTGCTTGGCCCCCTCGCTTGTCATCTCAACAACTGCATAGTCACAACCAGCGTTCACACCGCGACGCAGTATCTTCTGTAAGAATAAACGTCCGGGCATCGTCATCTTCCGTCGATTATTTACGGATTCTTCACCAACCTTAAAACGTAAGGTGGAAGAAATTACCGTCTGATAGCCGGCTTCTTCTAGGATGGCGTTGATAATTTCTACTGTACTAGTTTTTCCTTTTGTTCCGGTTACGGCGATCACCTTAATTTTCCGTGATGGAAATTGATAAATAAGCGCTCCGGCGAGCGCGAGACTGTAGTGGTAAATTTTTTTTAATTTTTCGAACATTTATTTACCCAATTTTTTCAGGGCTTGTTTTACTTTCTCACCGGTGTCAATAATAGTGTCGGGGACATTTTTTAATGCCTCACGCGCTTCTCGAAGCGAGTAACCAAGAGCTTGGAGGGCTTCGATTGCCTCGCTTTCACCGCGTAGTTCAGAGTCGCTTAAACCCGCGATACTGCCCAACTTATCTTTCAACTCCAACACAATTTTCTCTGCACTTTTCTTGCCGATCCCAGAAACCTTCGTCAGGTAACCGGCATCGCCGGAGGTAATCGCTTTTTCTAAAGTTTCTGGCGGGGCGAGAGAGAGGATGGTGATTGCACTTTTCGGACCAATTCCTGAGACGGAAATCAACAGCTCAAAAAATTCCAACTCCCGCCGTTCGAGAAAACCATATAGATCCAAAGCGTTTTCCCTAACCGCTAAATAAGTCCAGAATTTAACACCGCTTTGTTCTTTTTCCACCCGCTTCAGTGTTTCTGAGGAAAGATTAACGTGGTAGCCTACACCGGCCACTTCCAGAATCACAAACCGGTCGCCCCTGTGTGACACTTGCCCAGTCAGTTGCCCAATCATCCCGTCAATATAGCAAAAATTTGCCTTTTTTCCCATTTCGTCTATACTTGCCTTACTCAACTAGATTATGGCAATCATCAAGTCAGCCAAGAAGGCAATTCGTAGTTCGGCGCGCAAGCGCGTGTTCAATCTCCGTCGCCAGAAGACGATGCGTGATGCGGTGAAGATTTTTATCAAAGCTCCGTCGGATAAGCTCCTTCCTGCCGCATACCAAGCAATTGATAAGGCAATGAAGCGGGGGATAATTAAGAAGAGCAACGCCGCGAGAAAGAAAGCAAGATTGGCGAGGTTGTTGAGGGTTGCCAAGTAACTTCTACTTTCGAGCAAAATTAACCCCCCAACACAATCGTGTTGGGGGGTTGTTCGTGAATTACCACTCGGACGTGATTTTTCGTAGACCCGGCCTCCCACCCATGTCGAGAGAATGACGACGAAAGACAATCACGGAATTGACGAGCGCGTTGGTTTCCAGAACCACAACCTTGTTGCTCCATTTTGGAGGAAAGACATCGTCTCGAATGACGCAGCAATAACCGCGCGCTTGAAGTTCTTTACCCCACCTCAGAGCCTCTGCTTGTGGATTTTTCGTTACGATCGATATACCGTTCTTCTTCTGTAGCTCAATTGGCACTGATTCATCAAACCAGACAAAAACTGTGGTGCCGTCATTGAGGACCGTCTGGTTAGTTTTTCCAGGAGAGAAAGTAAAGTTCTCCCTTAGCCCAAGCGGCTTTAGTAGGGCGAGCAGTACCTTGGTGGCACGCTCGTTTGGAACGACAAAGCATCGGTGGCCCCAATCAATGATTGGGATCTTGTTTCTGCAGAATTGCCCGATGTAGAAGCCGGAAACCAAGCCAATTACAAGAATACCGACACACGGCCATACAATTTCCCATGCAGACACTGGAATCTCCTTGAGGAAGGGTAATTTTTGCCAAAATCACAATGATCTGACTATTGATATAACTATCAGAAAAACAAGAAAAGTCAAGTGTGCGCGGGAGAGGATTTGAACCTCCATGCCCTTGCGGGCGCTACCACCTCAAGGTAGTGCGTCTGCCAGTTTCGCCACCCGCGCAGGTTTCAATTATAACAAATTAAGCCGCAACGACTGTTTCTTCCGTTGGTGCCTCTTTCTTTACCGCCTCTTCTGGCTTGACGATCACATAGTTGCGCATTTGACGGCGGATTTCCTTGGCCGCTTTCTCGCGTACGTAATAGAGTTTAGATCGACGAACGCGAGCTTTTTTCACAACCTCAATTCGATCAATATTCGGTGAATAGAGTGGGAAGACTTTCTCTACGCCAATGCCACCCACGACGCGACGCACGGTGAATGTTGCCCCCGGCTCCTGGCCGTGTTTGCGAGAAAGGATTAGACCCTCGAAAGCCTGTAAGCGAGTTTTTCCCTTTTCCTGAATCTTTTGCCAGACACGAACGGTATAGCCTGAACGGAGATCTAGTTTTGCTCTTTTTTCGTTAATCATTAGGGTTACAATCTAGCACGGTCACCCCAATTCGGCAAGCGCTTTCTTGAAGTCGCCGGGGAGAGGAGCGGTAAATTCTTTTTCTCCACCGTCTGGTAAAACGAATCTTAATTTATGGGCGTGAAGCATTTGGCGTTTGGTGGGGGTATCACCCTTTCGAGCGGGGGCGTAGAGCTTGTCACCAAGAATCGGATAACCAAGATGCTGCAGATGAACGCGAATCTGGTGCGTTCGCCCAGTCTGGGGCCGCACCTCGAGGTAAGTGTGGTTTTTAAAATTTTCCAGAATCTGGTAATGGGTGATGGCTTCGCGCTTCTCGCCCGTAGCTTGACCGCCCGCGACTCTCTTCCTGGCGTCGCGAGGGTGACGACCGATAGGTGCGCTTACCGTGCCTGTTGGCCTCCCGGACTCTGGTTTAAGTACACCGCTTGCGATGGCGCGGTAAGTTTTTTTCACTCTTCGTTCCTTAAACTGTTCTTTGATCCATTCATAGGTTTTCTCATTTTTCGCCAGAATGATTAGCCCACTTGTATCTTTGTCCAGTCGGTGTGCAAGTTGAATTTTGCGATATTTTTTCTTCAACTCTGTCTCCAGGTCATATACCTCCAAACCAGCCGGTTTGTTTACAATCAAAATGTTTTTATCCTCGTAAATCATTGCTATTTTCACGTCGTCATCATAGCATAGTAAGGAGTGCGGGCGATTAGCTCAGTGGTAGAGCAGCGCTTTTACACAGCGAAGGTCAGGGGTTCAAATCCCTTATCGCCCACAATGCCCTCGTAGTTCAATGGATAGAACTCCGGACTTCTAAGCCGGATATGTAGGTTCGATTCCTGCCGAGGGCACAGACTGGTAATAATTTAGACAAAAAGAAAGGGCGACCTTGGCTATTGCCTTGGTCGCCCTGTTCGGAGCTCCTTCCGACTCACCGTGTTTTGTAAATCACGTTGTAGTCTTTGGGAACGGGCATTTCGCCGCATGACGTTTTGATGTTCTTACCCGAAGACACAACCGCATGTGCTTCAGCAATCGCGGCATTTTTAGTGGTTGCTTCGAGCGGAATTTCTTCGTGCTCTGTGGTTCCACCGCGAGGCTCGAAGTCATTGTGCCATGTGAAGGAGATATACCACTTGCCGCGTGATTTGTTCATGACGTCATCCTTTCAGATGTTTTTGATCGCTTCAGTCAAAGATTTGTGATCCTTGGCCCAACTGATGGGTTTTGCCTTTTCGAACTGTTCGTAGAATTCCTCTGGCAAGTCCCCGTGATTCTGGGCGATGGCCACCATCCTACCGATGATAATCATGAGCGCCCTCGCTCGACTCGCGTCATCCGGAGTCTCCATGATACCGTGCGTTTGGGATCCTTCCTCAAATCTCGCGCGACCTTCTCGGATGTCCGAGAGGTAGTAGATGGAGACTCGGACATTTTCTTGCTTGTAGTACCTCGGGGTCTCCACGATTCCCTCGATTTCCCATAGGGTCGCCGCCGGATTACGCCGACGAGCCGAAGTAATCTGAACAGTGAGTTCATACGTATTGTGGGTGTGAACCCATTGAGGCGTGTGAAACTTCAGCGTCCGCATTCCCATATCTGTGTCGAACAGAGAAAGCATGAGATCGAGCTTCGACGGCCCGCCATCGACTAGGAATTCTTCATTCTCGCGTGTCATACGACACTCCTTTCAATGTACTCATACGTTAGTGGGGGAACGTATACACCCTATCCTAGTCATACGACTAAGAACTGTGGCAGGTTATCACATTATGTTAACTCTGTCAAGTATTAGGCAGGGGGTCACGTGTTTTTGTAAATATCCACAAGGAATCACTAGATCGATGGGTCAGAAATTTTGGGCGGTGATTGGAGTAAGGATTCGAACTTGGTTCCTCTTGCGTCAATCTCATTCGCGTATTTATGTAATTCCTCGGCGGTTAATCTGGGTGTAGAACTGGCGGTGTCCGCCACCGGCGTTTGGCTTTCTGGTAGAGTCTTGATTAGATTGTTGAGGTAGAAGTAAATAAGGAAAATAGCGATTATTGTCAGTGCGGTAATAACCAGCAAGATGAGCCAGTCACGTTGGGGCCTGAAAGAGTTGAGTTTCCAGTTGATTTTTTTCATTTTTTTGTTTGGGAATTAAGTAATTCGATTGTGAAATGGGCGCGCCAGGTGGGTAAACTTTTTTTGTTTTCTGTCACACTATTGCGGTTGAAGGCGATCTGGTCAATTCTGATTTGGAACGGGAGAGACTCAAGAAGAAGGGTAAAATGGGCTAGCGATTGGTAGCTACCGTTAAGATCAAAATCTAGATTGATATTCGGGTTGTTTTCGTTGGCGTCGTCTACTCGCGCGAGATTGATCTCTGCGCCAGTTTCGGTTGCTAAATTTTCCAATTGTTCAATAAAGTCTGGTAAGTCTTCGGCGGTAATAATGGCGAGGGAAATTATTTTTCGATCAGCAGCCGTTTTCTCAAGAAGGCGCGTCGATTGTTCTTGGGAAGCTAAACTTAGGTTGTTTTCATTAAGCTCGGCGTAGCTTTGTTTCAATTTATTAAACTCCTGCTTACCGAAGAAAAAAGACGCGGCAATTGTTAAGATCACAACAAGATTGATAATTAGAAGACTATTTTTCATCTGGGTTGATGGTTAGTTCGATTGTGAAATCGAGATCACGATTCTTAATAAGATTAGAAATAGGTGATTCAACAGTACTAAAGATTTTATCCTGTTTTAGGGTGGTGACAAAATCAATTAAAGCTTGTCTCTGACTGGCGCGACCAGCGATTGAGACGTGAGCCGGGCCACTGGTGTTGTCGGCAAACCACTGCCAATCGGTGATTATGAGTCCAGATGTCCGATTGGGAAAAACGGCCTCCCACCAAGCGGTAGCTGAGGATTTTTTTACATTCCGTGCAATTACTAAGGTGCGGGTGGCCTCCTTAAGCGCTAGATCGTTATCGTTCGTCTCTTTACTCGGGGTCTGCGCTATCAATGCGCTCACCTCTTTCTTGGTTGCTTGCAGACGGGAGAAGAGGATCACGAGTAAGAGTAAGGCTATTCCAAAACCAATTAGAGCGAGAGTGCTGGCTACTCTACGTCGGCGATGACGGTATTCTTTAAGGAGTTCTTGTTGACGTTCAGGGGTTAGTAAGTTAATCATTTTATTTTGATCGCAAGGCGAGTCCTACCGCGGTGGCATAGCGGAGTGATTGGCG
>JADLCI010000005.1 GCA_020847275.1 Candidatus Nomurabacteria bacterium | reverse complement strand
AGCGGACGCTGGGCCGTGGCGGAATTCGTCACGGAGCGTACGGCAAGCGTTCACATCACCACCGGCGTCGAGCGTGCTCCATCATTTGTTTTGAAAATAGGTTCTAACTTGGTACAATAGAGGCACCAGAATGTAACTTGTTTGGGATTGGCTAGAGGGCACGTTTCCGTGTTGTTTAGATATTTAGAAACAAAAAAGACCGTAGTGAGAAATTTCTCACTACGGTCGTGGAGTTTGCTCACGCCACTGCCAGTTGGCCACACTTCTCGAGGTCTCTCTTGATTTGTCTCAGCTTTTCTCGGTGCCCGGGGTTTCCTGGGTCATAAACAAATAGGAGACCCTCGAGAATCTCACCATGACTTGATGTTCTCACCGAACTACCGATGTCGTAACTTCCACCGCGGAAATGCCATGTGTTACTTCTTCGATCAAGCTCAACGCCTGGTGGTGGCACATTTGAGGTGTGGAGATCGTGTGGGTAGTCGGGGCTGGGGACAGTTACAAAGAGTAAGCGATTCGAACTCATAACAAGACTCCTCTTTAGGCGAAAAGATCGTACACAAACACTGTTCCTATCATAGCAAATTGTGGTATGATTGTCAAATTAAGATGAAACACTTGTATTGTATCGGCATTGGTGGCATTGGCGTTTCGGCTTTGGCCCGGAAATATTTGAATGATGGTTGGAGGGTGAGTGGTTCTGATCGGGCTCATTCCCTCGTAACCGAGGAATTAGAAAAACTAGGAGCGAAAGTTTTTTTCGAACAAAAGGCGGCAAATATTACGCCAGACCTTGATCTAATAATTTACACGATTGCAATTCCTGAAAATCAAGCAGAGCTTGTGCGTGCTCGAGAGTTGGGGATTAAAACTATGAGTTACCCGGAAGCTTTGGGTGAACTGTCTAGAGATTACTTCACGGTGGCGGTGGCTGGGACTCATGGTAAGACGACGACCACGGCGATGCTCGCCAAGATTTGTATCGCGGCGGGCCGAGATCCAACGGTGATTGTCGGTAGCTTTCTCACTGATGGTGGTTCCAACTTTATTCCCGGCAAAAGCGATTTGCTGATCGTCGAGGCGTGCGAGTATCGTCGATCTTTTCTCAATCTTGAGCCGAAGGTTCTTATTATTACGAACATCGATAATGATCACTTGGACTACTATCGAGACTTGGGGGATATCAAGTCTGCTTTCGCCGAATTTGCAAAGAGGTTGCCTTCAGACGGCACCCTGATTACAGAGAGGGAATATTCGAAGATAAAGACGGATTTCAAATTGAAGGTTCCGGGTTTGCACAATGTGCATAATGCTCAAGCGGCGTTATCGGCTGCCGCGGCACTCGGGATTAATTATCTAACGGCGATTGAGGCGCTGGAAAATTTCTCTGGTTCGTGGAGGCGGTTTGAGTATAAGGGGAAGACGGATAATGGGGCGTTGGTTTACGACGATTATGCCCATCATCCCACGGAGATAAGGGCGACTCTTTCTGGGGCGAAAGAAATTGCTAAGAAAAAAATTTTTGTCGTCTTTCAGCCTCATCTCTACAGCCGAACGAAATTGTTATTTAATGATTTCGCAACAAGTTTTACTGATGCTGATGCCGTAATCGTGTCTCCCATCTATGCGGCGCGCGAGCGGGCAGATATGGATGTTAGTGGCGGAAAACTGGCTGAAGCAATCGGTTTCCCCAAGACTTGTTTTCTGGAGAACTTTGACAAAATCGCCACGTATCTAAAACAGAAGACTGGACCCGATGATTTGATTATCACTATGGGGGCAGGGGATATTTCCGAACTGGCGGGGCGTCTGTTATAATTATCGGCAAATTATGAATAACAGAGAGAATAAGAATTGGAACAATTTTGCGCTCGGTGTCTTGGTGATGATTCTACCTCTACTTGCCTTACCGCAAGAGCTTACGAAATTTCTCATTATCGCGTTAGGTTTTTTCATCGCTCTTTTCTCGCTTGCCCAATTTGGTCCCCAATCAAGCGACAATAAAGACAATGAAAAAAATTCGTCACCCACGATCGTCTAGGTTTTTCATCACGGTTGCGACTCTTATGGCTGGTTCACTTGGCCTCTGGGTTTCAATGGTTGTCTTGCCACCATCCATCGGCTCCTCCGAGTATGGTGGTGTCGGCGCATCACAGACTCCAGAATCGGTCGTGGTCGTTACTCCGCCACCGCCACCTGCGCACTTGCCGACCCCGGTGCCCGTTCGCGGTGTCTATATGTCGAGCTGGGTTGCCGGGACACCATCGATCCGGGAGCGGTTACTAAAGCTTATTGATGACACAGAGCTCAATACGGTGGTGATTGATATTAAAGATTATACAGGGAAAATTTCTTTCCCGACCGATAATCCTACGTTGCTTGCAACTGGTGCTCAAGAGAATCGCATCCCGGATGTTAAGGAGTTAATCAATTTTTTGCATTCGAAAAATATTTATGTGATTGGTCGGATCGCTATTTTCCAAGATCCATATCTTACTACGAAGAGACCAGATCTTGCGGTCAAGAAGGCGTCAAACGGTGCCGTTTGGGCTGATTACAAGGGAGCAAAATGGCTTGATTCTTCGTCACGAGAAGTTTGGCATTACGCCGTGGAGATTAGTCGGGAGTCGGCTCGACTTGGTTTCGATGAGATCAATTTTGATTACATTCGTTTCCCGTCTGACGGCAATATGCGGGATATTGCTTACCCATTTTTCGACAAGCTTGGAATTTCTAAATCAGAAAACATGAAGCAGTTCTTTGCTTATCTGCGAGAACAGTTAGATGATTTAGATATACCACTTTCGGCTGACTTCTTCGGAATGACCACCACAAACACTGATGATTTAAACATCGGACAAATTTTGGAAGATGGCCTAACCTACTTTGACTACATTGCTCCAATGATTTACCCATCGCACTATCCACCAACCTTTTTGGGCTACAAGAATCCGGCGGCTTATCCCTATGAGGTAATCAAATATGCGCTGGATGGAGCTGTTCGTCGGGCAGTGGCAATCGGGCAACCAAAAGAGAAAATTCGGCCCTGGTTGCAGGACTTCGATCTGGGTGCAACTTACACGGCGGAGATGGTTAGGAAGCAAAAACAAGCCACCTATGATTCGGGGTTGGACAGCTGGCTTCTCTGGGATCCGTCAAATAAATATACGCGCGGGGCGCTGGAGGATAGTCTATTGACAAAAGAGGAGTAAATGTGCTATCTTTAGGGCAGAATCGTTCGGCGGTATGTTGCCGTCTTTGAAAATCGAATATCTAACTTTTTCGACAGAGGAGAAGACTCATGGTTGAAACAACGGAAAGACGCATCTTTTTTACTGGTCGGACCGTTCTGATGGACATAGATCTCTCGAAACCAATGAGCCGGTGTCTGAGGGAATCGCCATTTAGCGACGTCGACGCGAGAATTACTGATGAAATGTTTCCTTGTCGCGGCGGGGGTGGGTGTAAGAGTTTGTTGGGAATTGTCAGGGTTGAGCAATTGTTGGACTGCGAGCACGCCACTTCCCTGATTGGGATGACCGGTCTTGAGTTGGCCTTTCCTGAGGAGCTGGTCGCATTTTGTGGGAAAGGCGACGAGAGAGAAAACTTGTCTGATTTCCCAATGGTCACGCTGGGGCGCGGTGAATGGAATACTGGCCGACGTGTTTTCATCTACGCTCGTCTGTCGGACCGGACTTTTCGTCTGGGGACATTTTCGGGCTCACTTACGAAAGGTACCACGATTCTCGTCGCTCTTTCACGTTCCTGGTATTAAGTTAGTGATATTTTAGGAAGCGCACGCCCCTTTTGGGAAACGGCGCTTCTTTTTATTTTATTTGACCATATCTTGGTTGTTTGCTAGTATGTACGGACCTGCTTGCGGGTGGTGTTTTTTCTTTACTCTATGTCACGTTCACTTGCGAAAGGTCCCTACGTGGATCCAAAGTTGATGAAAAAGATTGCCGGCAAGAAGCCGGGGGTTACTGATGTGATTAAAACTTGGTCTCGATCCAGCACAATTGCGCCAGAAATGGTTGGTTTCAAGTTCGGTGTACACAATGGACGCGATCATGTGGAAGTTTTGATTGTTGAAGAAATGGTTGGCCATAAGCTCGGGGAATTTGCCCTAACTCGTAAGTTCTTGCGTCACGGCGGTAAAATCCAGAAAGAAATGGAACAAAAGGCGAAGGAATCAGAGATTTCAGCGGCCAAGGCAGCTAAGGAAACGGCTGCTTCCGCAAAGAAATAAACACATAATTTTATAAAAAATGAAAGCGGCACTAAACAACTATCGTCAATCACCACGCAAGGTGCGACTTGTGGGTGATTTGATTAAGGGACAGAGTGTCGAAAAGGCTCTCGCGCAATTGCAGTTCTTACCCAAGCGTGCGAGTGAGCCAATTGCCAAACTTCTTCGTTCGGCGGTAGCGAATGCTGATGGCGCTACTGGTCTTACGGTGAGCAATGTTCGGGTGGACGCTGGTTCTACGCTAAAGCGAATGCGTCCACGTGCTCGTGGTTCAGCCGCACGAATCAATAAGCGCACGAGTCGAGTTTTACTCACCCTTAAGAAATCGGAGATTAAGAATTAGCAACATGAGTCACAAAGTCCATCCTTATTCTCATCGACTTGGCATTATCCGCGACTGGCAGTCACGTTGGTTTGGCACGGGTGGCCAATTTCAGAAATTTCTCAAAGCGGATGTGCTTCTACGAGAATTTTTGGAAAAAAAGTTGCGCGGTTTTGCCGTTAACAATATTGAAATTGAGCGCGGGCAGAATTTCTTACGCCTGACCATTAAGACGGCCCGT
The DNA here is from genome assembly GCA_020847275.1 of Candidatus Nomurabacteria bacterium. NCBI lineage: Bacteria > Candidatus Nomuraibacteriota > Candidatus Nomurabacteria bacterium. The sequence goes on along the minus strand of JADLCI010000005.1, from coordinate 2,563 downwards.
CCAGGACTGATCATTGGCCGCTCAGGTGAGGGCTCAACTAAGTTGCGAGCTGAGGCGGCTAAGTTTCTGGAACGGATTGGGGCGGAGATACCAAAAGATTTTCGCCTGGATATCGAAGAGGTGAAAAATCCGGAAACCTACGCTCGCCTGGTTGCCCAAATGATTGCCGAAGGTCTAGAGAAGAGATTACCTTTTCGTCGTGTTGCTAAGCAGGCTCTTGAGAAGGCCATGGGTAATCGTGATGTGGGTGGTGTCCGTGTGACATTGTCTGGGCGTTTGGGCGGTGCCGACATTGGCCGCACCGAGACTTTTAAAAAGGGTCGATTACCTCTCCAGACACTGCGGGCCGATATTGATTTTGCACGGGAAAAAGCGCATATGACTTATGGTGTGGTGGGGATCAAGGTTTGGATTTATCGTGGAGAAATCTTTGCCGAAAAGGCTAAATAATTTTTATGTTGTTACCTAAAAAAGTAAAACACCGGAAGTGGCATACAATGCGTCGTAATCCTAATAAACCGAGGACGGAGACTCGTGGCGTGACACTGGCCTTTGGTTCACATGGGCTTAAGGCGATGACCGCCGGCAGGGTGCGGGCGAATCAGATTGAGGCCGCTCGTAAATCGATAATGCACGAAATCCAGAAGACTGGTAAGATGTGGATTCGTATTTTTCCTGACAAACCCTATACTGGGAAGCCTGCGGAAGTGGGAATGGGTAAGGGAAAGGGTGATCCGCAGGGTTATGAGTTTATCGTTTGGCCGGGGCGGATAATCTTTGAGTTGGACGGCGTTGTCGACGTAATGGCCCGTCAGGCCTTGCGTAAGGCTGGAGCAAAATTACCACTCAAGACCAGACTGGTAACTCGGCTGACCTAGTTTAAGAGAACCATACACTATGGCAAAGACAAATAATAACAATTGGCAAGAGAAGGTAATTGAGCAAAAGGAAAATTTGCGTCAAGTTCGTTTTGGTGGAAGTATGGGGAAGTCAAAGGATGTTAAGGTGGCCAAGAAAACTCGCCACGAGATTGCACGCCTTCTCACGGCGGCCAATGCGACAAAATAGTTTTATGACTACACCAACAACAACCAAGCCGAAAATTTTTCAGGGTATCGTTACTTCTACGAAGATGCAGAAGACCATTGTGGTCGCAGTGAAGACTTACGAGAAACACCCGAAGTATAAGAAGTATCTTTTGCGAACCAAGCGCTATCTCGCCCACGACGAGGAGGGTAAGGTTCGTGAGGGTGACAAGGTGGAAATTCAGGAGACGAGACCGCTTTCACGCCGGAAGTCGTTTACCCTTGTAAACAAATCCTAAATTAAGACATGATTCAACCACGCTCCATTGTGAAGATTGCTGACAATACCGGTGCTAAGATCGGGCGTGTTTTCAAGGTGTTGGGTGGCTCTAAGAAACGTTACGCCGAGCTTGGCGAACTGGTAGTTATCTCTATTCAGGTCGCTGAGCCGAAGAAAGCGGTGAAAAAGAAAGAAGTTTGCCAGGCGGTGGTGGTTCGTCAGGCCAAAGCTTTTCGTCGTGCCGATGGTTCTTATATCCGTTTCGACGATAATGCCGTGGTGATTCTGGAGAAAGATAAACCAGAACCACGGGGTGGACGCATTTTCGGTCCTATCCCGCGCGAGATTGCCGAGAAAGGTTATCAGAAAATTGTGTCACTGGCGCCAGAAATTGTTTAACCAAAAAATATGAAAGTAAAAAAGGGCGACACGGTGCGCATTATCACCGGCAAGGATAAGGGAAAGGAGGGTAAGATTATCAAATCTCTACCACGCGAGAATCGTGTGATTGTGGAGGGCTTGAATCTGATGAAACGTCGCCGTCGTCCCACGAAGGAAGGTCAGAAGGGACAGGTAGTTAGTGTGGCTGCGCCAGTTCATGCTTCTAATGTTAAGAAAGTTGGCTAGAATAGCTTATGTCTAAAACGATTAAAGAAAAATTCTTGGAATCAGCACCCACTCTTGCCAAAGAATTGGGTCTGAAGAACATGCTCGCCCTTCCTTCGCTTGAGAAAATTATGCTTTCTACGGGCGTGGGGAAGATAAAGGATCAGAAACGTTTGGATATGATTGCCGATCGTCTCGCTCGAGTCACAGGCCAGAAGGCGGCACCACGTGGCGCCAAGAAGTCGATTGCTTCTTTCAAATCCCGCCAAGGTGATATCGTCGGCTATGCAGTTACTCTCCGTGGAGATCGGATGTGGAGCTTTCTTGAGAAGTTAATCAATGTGGCGATTCCGCGTATCCGAGACTTCCGTGGTTTCTCCGAGACTTCCGTGGATGAGAAGGGGAGTCTTACTCTCGGACTTCGCGAACACACCATTTTCCCTGAAACAGCTGACGAAGAATTGAAGGACGTTTTCGGGTTTGCAATTACTTTGAATGTAAAAGCGAAGAGTCGTGATCAAGCCTTAGCTCTTTTCCGAACGATTGGTTTCCCTTTCAAGAAAGCGGTCTCAAAATAGGGCGGTAAACGGTGAGCTTCTGGGTCTTGACAAGTCTAGAATGACTCGTGTATAATAGAGTTGGATAATTGATT
>JADLCI010000004.1 GCA_020847275.1 Candidatus Nomurabacteria bacterium | reverse complement strand
GCTCCGCGGGTAGGATTCGAACCTACGACCAATCGCTTAACAGGCGATCGCTCTACCACTGAGCTACCGCGGAATGATTCCTTAAGGAATACGGCTTTAATTTAACAAAAATGAAAGAATTAAACAATCACGCCCCCACCCACACAAGTATCATGTTCATAGATAACCAATGATTGGCCCGGCGCCAAGCCAACCGGAGACTCTCTAAATTTAACGAGCCAACTTCTTCCCTCTCGCACCAGACAACAAGAATAAAGTTCACCCCGATGACGAATCCGGGTCTTATAGTGTTTGTCTTTTTCTGGTTTAGACAACCAGTTAACGTCGTTTAGTCTTACAAACTGGTCCCCGGGAAGCTGGGGCGGTTTATTGGATACGAACAAAATATTCTTCTTAATGTCTTTCCCAATAACATAACCGTGCTTCCTCTCGCCGATGGTGTAGAACCACACGCCATCGTGTTCCCCCACGACCTCCCCTTTTTCATTCAAAACTTTTCCCCTCTTCGGTTTGATATATCTTTGGATAAATTTCTTAATATCTAGACGGCCAATGAAACAAAGCCCCTGGCTATCGCGCTTGGCAAAGTTCGGTAATTTAAATTTCTTCGCTAGTTTCCTCACATCACCCTTCTCGTAATCGCCAACCGGGAACAAACAGTGTTTTAGTTGTTCCGACTTAAGTGTCCACAAGAAGTAAGTCTGATCCTTGTTCTTGTCTTCAGATTGAGTCAGCCTACCATTTTTAATTCTAGCGTAGTGACCAGTAGCGACATAATCTGCACCATTCTTTCTCGACCACCGATAGAAAGCCCCAAACTTAATTTCACGATTGCAGGCGATATCCGGATTGGGTGTTCGTCCCGCATGATATTCACTTATCATATATTTCACCACCTCCCGTTCATATTCCTTGCTTAAATCAAGCGTCACCAAAGGAATATCGAGAACAGCTGCCACCCGCATGGCTTCGCGCCGATCCTCACGCCAGGTACAAACAAAACCTTCTGGTTCCCAAACCTTGATGAAAACCCCGATGACATCATAACCATCTTTTTTTAGAAGCGCCGCGGAAACTGACGAATCAACTCCGCCGGACATGCCGACAAAAACACACTTTTTCGCACTTTTCTTCATTTTTGCTATCATAGGCCAATGTTCACCGTTTGGCTATATGCCCTCATCAGTGTCCTCGCCGTTGGCCTTGTCTCGCTTGTTGGCATCTTTGCTCTCTCGCTTAATGAGCTACGCCTGCGGAACGCGCTCTTTCTTCTAGTGGCACTCTCGGCTGGCGCGCTCTTCGGCGATGTTTTAATCCATCTTTTGCCAGAAATTTTCGAAGGCAAAACCAATGTTCTCGTCCCGTCACTCGCTGTGCTTGCGGGTATTTTACTCTTCTTCATACTTGAGAAATTTCTCCACTGGCACCACAGTCACGGTATTGATAACGAGCGCGATGAATGTGAACATATCCACATCAAGCCGTTTGGTCGTTTAAACCTCATCGCTGACGGCTTCCATAATTTCCTAGACGGCATCACCATCGGCATCAGCTTTCTCGTTAATCCCACCGTCGGTTTCGCCACCACACTTGCGGTAATTCTCCATGAGATTCCGCAAGAAATGGGCGACTTCGGCATCTTGCTTCACGCAGGCTACAATCGGCGCCAAGCGCTCTATCTCAACTTACTCTCAGCGCTCACCGCTGTACTCGGCACGATTATCGCACTAGCCCTTGGCTCACGGATCGAAACCTTCGGTACCACGCTTCTGCCAATCGCCGCTGGCGGATTCCTTTATCTCGCAGGCTCCGACCTCGTGCCCGAACTTCATCGCACAACCGACCCGAAAAAGTCGTCGCTCCAACTCATCGCCATGCTCATCGGCATCGCCTTGATGGCCATGCTGACACTGGTAGAGTGAAATTTTACAAACTAGCGTGTGGAGCTTACATGGGGGCTGCGGAACAGAAGTCCCGTCAAATTCAGACTTATCTGTTACGGTAATTCCAGCAGTTTCTTAAAAATCTCAAAGGTCGTTCGAGCATCTGCGAGAGCAGTATGCGCGTTCTCATTCTTGATACCAAAATATTGGGACAGGGCCCAGAGGGACACTTTCTGTAACTCTGGTTTGTGATGCAGTTTGCCATAAACCATCGATGGTAAGTCCATTTTATGATAGAAAACTTTAGGTTGAACCCCCGTAGCGCTAAAGGCGCTCTCCAGAAACGACCAATCGAAGGCAACATTCTGTGCCACCACAGTAGTATCTGCAATCTTCTCGCAAAGAGTCTTCATGGCCTGTTCCAACGAGGCGGCGAAAAGCCAATCCCCCTCATTGTAACCATTTACCCGTAATGCCTCCGGTTCTGCTGATTCTAGCCTCGTTGGTTTAACTTTCATTTCCAGTTCATCAACCACTTCCCATTGTGGGCGAGGTGAATCATCAATTGGTCTCACAACCAGACAGCCAATCTCCAGAATCTCGTGTTTAACGGGGTTAAGACCGGTCGTCTCCAAATCGATAAAAGACAGTTTGGTTTTCTTCATTTATTATTTTAAATACTTTATCTTATTTTCCTTGTGCTCGTCAAAGGTCGCGGCGTAATGAGTCTTACCTGTCTCATCAGCCAGATAATACCAGAACTCAGACTCTGTTGGATGAACGGCCGCATCAATTGCGTCTAATCCTGGATTCACAATCGCCTGGTCTGGTAAGCCAACTCTCTTATAGGTTTCGGGCGCCACATCAACTTGCAACGGCATTCCAATATCTAACCTTTTCCACAAGACTCCAGCAATCATCCGGCGATCTGATTCATCACTGGCTTCCTCCTCGATGATTGACGCCATAACCACAATGTCGTTCCAAGTGCGTCCGGTCAATAAAGTTTTCGCTCGAAGTGAAGCCGTCTGTCTCATAAAATTGCGCCTAGCCATCTCCATTAGTTTGTCAAAGCTGATCTGGGGTGGAACAAAATAAGTATCTGGAAAAATTTCTCCCAAATTTCCAACCTTACTTCCCAAGAGAGCAGGGAGTTTATCAAAAATAGCCTTCTCAATCTGGGCAACACTAGAACCTTCAAGAATCGTTAACTTCACGGGCTGAAGAACAAACTGACCGCGCACAAGACGACCAATTACCCGCCAAGAAAATAGTGGCTCCCCAAACCAATAATCGCCCGCCTGGACCCCTCTCTCTCCCCCGCCAACACGAAGCAGGAAACGGAAGAGTGCTGCCGATTTAATAACTTTTTCTGTTTGTAATAAGTCCGCAATCTGGCTAGATGTAGCACCTTCAGTGATTGTAATCTGTTTATTGACCGGGAAGCCAGCCGGCGCAGAAGTGATAGCAAAAAAAACGCCGAGCAGTCCGACAGCAATAATCCCCACAAAAAACGACACCGGCTTTGACATTGTTTAAATTGGTAAATTACTCGGTGGCTCGGCTCGCTTGGAACTAATCTTACTAAGAGACGGCGTCATGGCGACACTGCCGGGGAAGTGATAAATCGTTGCTAACTCTTCAGTACTAAGGACAAATGGCTGTCCCGCGTACGGCGGATAGAAATAAGACCGTAAACGATAGGCGTTAAATAAGCCCGCTTTCTTCTGACTCAAACTGTAGCCACTGATAAACTTACTCCAAGGATATTTCTCGCCCGTCGTCCAAGAAGGTCTGAAGCCATTCAAATCGGCGGAATTGTACTGCTTCAACATTCCAACGGTACTCACAATTCGAAGTGGACTAAAGACATCTGGTTTTGCAAGATAAATTGCCCGAATACCACAATCAAAGCCGGGCTTCGTCAGAGAACGCTCAACGTCTTCAAGAGCCTTACGTTCACCCGGAGACAGCACAACAATCCCACTCTCTTCTGGACCATGTTTCTTGTCACGTTGCATTAACTTCTCCCGTAGTGCCTTACCACGATCCTTCCAACCCTCACGACCCCAGAGTGTCCCTGGCTTATGATAACGATCCTTGGACGCCTGAACCATAATTTGAAGCCAAAGTTGTTCTCCGGGATTCATTGAGCCAAGGAACTCCAAAACAGCAGTGATTGGATCGGTCCGCGCCGCTCCCTCATCAGAATCAGCCGTCGGTTTATCTAAACCATAATTAACGTAGGTTTTAATCGGGTAAGCATCATCTTTACTAAGTTTGAACTCGGCCCCCCAAAGCTTCCAGTCACTGTCGGGCAAACCGTAAGGGATATTGTGGACATAGTCTTCGACTTCATGGATTTCAATTCCTGGATATTGAGCATAGAATTGCGCCTCAATCAGGTTGCGGAAGAAAGCTGAAGTCCAGATGTAGAAGTGAACCTCACCACCCAGAGACACCATCTCCAAAGAGAACCAGGTGCGGCATTGTCCCAGGAACCACTGCTTAATGAAGTTATCCCCGTCCCACCCCTGATGGAGGGCGCCAAGAGCCAACTCCATTGCTTGAGGAGTCTTAGTTACCTCTTTCGGAATTTTAATCTCGAGCAGAATAAACTTTGTCGCATTAATATATTTTGTGCGAACGTAACGAATCCACAACTGCCAAGCAGCATAAAAAAGCAGAAACGGTAATGCATAAAAGACAACCGGGATACCAACTTGGACCAGAGGCTCAATCATTACCCCAATATTGTAACACGGGGACTAAGCAGGAAGCGAGAATTTACCGGTTTTCTTATCCTCCTTAAAGTACTTAGGATTTTTTAGATTAACGAGAACCGTATTTTCTTTCACATAACGCTCCTTCTTAACAGCGGCCATTACCTCTTGACGGGTCATCGGCCCATGTTTCTTGAGAATTGCGGCAATCACTTCCCTCACGATGCCGGGAGTATAACCCCAGTCAGACAAGGCATAGATTCCCCGTCCAACAAGGACAAAACGCTTATCTTTAATCAATTCGTTGTGGCTTGTGGCGGCATTAGCCTTCTTATTGAAGGATTCATTGATCGCTTTGGAAACTTCTGTAAAGTGCATTGGCTCACCGTGACGACGCATTACCAAGAAAGCGTAATCACGAATACCGCGGACGCGGACATTCGGTGAACTTGAAAGACCCCACTCGCCTACCGGACTTAGTCCAATTTCCTTAGAAAGCTTCAACCAATTCTTGACCTTCTTTTTGGCTTCTTCTGGAGAGAGCCGTTTGTCCAAACCACTCATGAAGTGTCCAACTAAAGTTTCTTCGGGCAAAAGTTCGTCTTCAGAAATAGCGGCACAGAGATTGCGAAGCGATTGATGAACACCCTCCGCTACGTCGGTATCCACCGTCCAACGATGATGAAATGAATCATCCTCACGTAATTTTTGAAAAGCCTCGCCGATCACCAGTAAGAAATGAACATTGTTCTGCGTAATTTGATCGCCAGAAAGATGTTCCAAGAATTCCTGCTCGTGAACCACTCCCCCATATTCGGCCATTACTGTTTTTAGCTCAGTAAAAACTGGCTCAAGCTTTGCCATGGCTGCAGACTTCTTGATTGCCCGAAGAGTGAAGCTCTCAATCTGTCGCACCCGCTCACGAGTAATACCATAAATCTGTCCAACCGCTTCTAGTGTCATGGTGTCCTTACTCGCCAGACCGAAACGACGTTTAACCACATCACGAGTACGGGTGGATAAATCGGCCAACAGGGTTTTGACGACCTCTTGGGGTTTGAAGGTGAGCACTTCTTTAATTTCTTTAGTCATATTTATATGCTACCTTTTTGCTTGACTTGCTGTCAAGTCTACTGGCCAAGCAGAGTTATGGATAGAACCTTCTTCTCCAATTTTTTTCCACAATTCTTCCGTCAGGTGGGGAGCAAAGGGGGCTAAGAGTTTCAAGAAAACCTTGTAGTCATCACGGTAAACAACTTTTTCTTTCTTGAATCCATTAAGTAAAATCATTAAGAAAGAGATGGCCGTGTTGAACTTCATCGCCTCAATATCCTTACTAACTCTTTCAACGGCCGCTGACCACTCCATTCTCCCTCCCAGTTCTAGACTATCACTTAGGCGCCAGACCTTTTCTAAGAACCTCCTCGAGCCGATGATACTTTCATCGCTCCAGACTACCGCTTGCTCAAATGGTCCCATAAACATCTCATATACCCGCAATGTGTCAGCACCATAGAGTTCGACTATTTTATCTGGGTTTACCACGTTTCCCTTAGATTTACTCATTTTCGCTCCACCAACCGCAAGAATGAGTCCGTGCGAAGTTCGCTTCTGATAAGGTTCATCACTCGGCACGACACCGATATCAAAAAGAAATTTGTGCCAAAAACGGGAGTAGAGTAAATGAAGCGTGGTATGCTCCATCCCTCCGTTATACCAATCAACCGGTGACCAATGTTTGATCTTCTCCGGCGAGGCCAGAAAATCTTGGTTATCTGGATCCAGATAACGCAAATAATACCAACTAGACCCTGCCCAGTTTGGCATTGTGTCTGTCTCGCGTCTCGCCTCGCCCCGACACTTAGGACACTTCACGTTCACCCACTCCGCCACACTCGCCAGTGGCGACTCTCCGTCATCTCGGGGCTGATAGTTCTCCACTTCTGGCAAAACAACCGGCAAATCTTCCTCTGGGACTGTTTGCCAGCCACACTTCTCACAGAAAATCATGGGAATCGGCTCTCCCCAGTATCTTTGCCGAGAAAACACCCAATCGTGTAAATTCTTGAGCCAGTTCCTTTGTTGGGTCTTTACCGAATCAGGATAATCAACCTTGTCTAAATCTTTTTCCAACCTGTTTGTGTACTTAGTAATCGCGAGCATCCACTGATCTTTTTCTCTCTGCTCAACCGTTGACCCACAACGTTCACACTTACCCTGAATCACCTCCTCATTCGCTAGGCCAATCTTACAACTCGGACACCAATTAATTGCCATTTTGCCTTTATACGCCAAACCATTTTTGTAGAGCTGTAAGAAAATCCACTGAGTCCATTTATAATACTTCGGGTCGGTTGTGTTTACCTCCCTCGACCAGTCAAACGACGCGCCCAACATCTTGATCTGACGACGGAAGTTGTCACTATTTTGCTTAGTGACAACCGCCGGATGAACACCAGTTTTTATCGCATAATTCTCGGTCGGTAACCCAAAAGCATCCCAACCCATTGGATAAAGTACATTGTAACCCTCCATCCGCCGTTTACGGGCAATGATGTCCAAACCAATATAAGGACGCGGATGGCCCACGTGCAATCCGTCACCAGAGGGATAAGGAAACTCCACCAATACATAATATTTTGGTTTCGCACCAAAATCCTCCGCGCGATAAATGTCGGACTTTTCCCATTCTGCTTGCCACCGTGCTTCTACCTCCTTGTGATCGTAGCTCTCTGCCATCAGCTTAGATAATTTAGTCTCGAATCTTCTTCACCCCCAACCAGATTAAGGCCACCAGTGCGACAGCGAGGATGATAAGTCGGAGATATTCCTGCATATCCGACCAGTAGCGGATAGACCCGATGATCAAGGAGAGCACACCTCCGAATGAGAGTCCCAGTGAGACGGCCGAGATGTTGCTGGTGAAGAAACCAACGATTATCGAGATGAGACCGAGAACGACCATCACCACGAAGACATTCCGATTGTAAACTTTATGCACCTCATTGTACGCCTTACCGCAAGTGAAAGTGGTATCACAATAACCACTTGGCTGAACTTCTCTTACACCTTTTTCTGGAACAGGATAATTGTTTTCATTCCAGGCCCCACCGATTGAGACACACTCGTCCTGATTCGCCGGGGAAACATTAACCTGTTTCTGAGGACAGAAATTATCCCAGACCGGTTCGGGATAACCAAGACGGGTGGCCACATTGAAGAAAAGATTGAGCACAATGACAATACTAACGATTAGCACCCACTTGAGAATATTTAGATTTTTCATGAGCTGAATTATACAACAATTTCTCCTATATCTTAAACTCAATCACGTCCCCATCTTGCACCACATAATCCCGTCCGACCGTGCGCGATTTGCCTCCAGCGAGCATCTCTTGCCAATTAATGACTTCCGCTCGGATAAACTTCTCTTGAAAATCGGTGTGAATCGCTGTCCCCGCCTCCGGCGCGGTCCAACCTTTTCTAATTGTCCAGGCGCGCGTTTCGTCAGCACCGGTTGTGAAATAGGTAATCAAGCCAAGTAAATCGTAACTGGCACTAATCAGTTGATCTAAGCCTCGCCCAAAGATTGGATCAACCTCAACCCACTTCGCCCCATGACCAGCCATCATCTCCTCCAGCGATTTCGTATCGGCAACCGCCTCTCCCGCCTCGGAATTATTGAACACATAGAGTATTGGTTTAGCCGTGAGTAAATGTAAGCCTTTCAAAATTACTTTCTCTTCTTTATTTAAATCCAGCTGTGACACTAAGCCACCTTCCTTGAGTCCGGTCTCCAACCTCTTCAACAAATTTTCTTCCGCTATCGCCACCTTGTCGCCACGACGAACATCTTTCCCCACACCAACCAATCTCTTCTCGACCGTTTGCAAATCAGCCAACACCAACTCAAGGTTAATTGTCGAAACGTCGTCTAAGGGAGAAACCTGATTGTGCACATGAATAATGTCTTTGTCATGAAAAATTCTAACCACCTCCGCAATTGCGTCTACCTCACGAATATGTGACAAGAACTGGTTGCCAAGTCCTTCGCCCGAAGCGGCCCCCTTCACCAAGCCGGCAATATCCACAAACTCAATCGCAGCCGGCACGGTCTTGGCCGATTTAGAAAATTCGCTCAATTTACCAATTCTCTCATCTGGCACGGCGACCACGCCCACCGAAGGATCAATGGTGCAAAAAGGATAATTCTCGGCTGGCACACTCTTCTTGGTCAAAGCGTTGAAAAGTGTCGATTTACCCACATTTGGCAGACCCACAATACCGATGGAGAGTTTCATAGATTCTCAATCTACCAAAATTGTGTTATCTTAGCAAAGAAATATAAGGGCCTATAGTATAGCGGTAGAACGGTTCCATGGCATGGAACAGGTCCGGGTTCGACTCCCGGTAGGTCCACCAAACAAAAAGTTGTTGAAAAATTATTTTAGAGATAAAACATGATAAAAGACGAGTGTAAGCATAGGTGGAAAAAGCACACGAACTATAAACCAAGTCTGGGAACCTCCACTTATCTCTGTGAAAAATGTAAAACAAATGCGACGACTGCAGAAGTTTTTCAACTAGAAACACTCCTACATCTTCAGGTTTCGCAAAAATGGACGTTGGGTGTTTCTATTCTGTCATTACTCGTCGCAATATCTGCCATCGTGTTCAGATAACCAAAACCTACTTCATTCCCTCCTCGATTTCCTCCACTTCCTTTCTGATAGACTTTTCGGCCGAGCGGAGATTTTTTCGCAACGCTGTCAGAACACGCGACTCTTCTCTAGTTAATTCACGCTTCGTACTTGCCCGCTCTAGTAACGACAACTGTTTCTCAATATTTTCTCTTAGTTTTGCAAAAGTATCATCGATTGAACTCTCTGCCCCACGCACACTCTTGTGAACATGCCGACGCCAGCGACGGAAGTGACGATGACTATGTTCAAGCATCAGGCCAAGTAAGATGACGAGAGCGAGCAGCGGCACCGCTAGAGAAAGGGTGGCAACCGTTTTGGTCCCCCAACGCGAATAGGCGGATGGTAACACAACCAACTCAAGTCGGCGCTCAAGCATGTTTCCCGCTTGGTCAACGGCGCTAGCAACAATGACATGTGATCCAGAATCCAGTTCGGGCAGATCATAGTAATTTTTACCTTGTCCAGCCGAGAGCGGTGGCAATGTCTGCCCATCCAGAGAAACATTGTAATGACTAATACCCGATCCGCGGTCACTGGCCGTTAGGATTAATTTCACTTTATTGTCAGACAGGTCTTGACGTGTAACCTCTGTGAACTCGAAAGATTCTGGCGTCCCAGTATCAATCTGGAAACGGAAATGGTTTATCTCACCCCAACCCTGAGGTGTCCGAGCTTGGGCATGGAGATACCAGACTCCATCGTCGAGATTGGACACGGTTTTCTCTCGAATCGGTGTGCCATAGGCCACATTCGGCCTGGCATCAGGAACTTGGTTAACTAAAAGTCTCATCCCCGTTGCATCATGGGGTAATTCCCAAGCAAACTCCGCCGTTCCAGAACGATACCATTTATATTGATCAGGATGTGTCGGAGAAGAAATCCGAAGAGAACCAACCACCGCTTTAAATGGCGAACCCGCGGTAACATTTTGATTAATCTGAGGGACGGGCTCCGTCTTCCTATCAGGCGTGCCAACTCCTCGCTCGTCACCAACCGGCGACAAGTCTTGATTGATCTGAAAATTACTTTCGTATGCCGCAGAGAGAATGTCTGTTCCTTGTCCGTCATTGGCAAGAATTGCTGGATTATTAAAGCCCAGGCTGACTAAACCAGAGTTTTTCGCCCGGAAATTAATACCCAAAACATTACCATTCGCGCCAATGAATCCAGGATTGAGAACAACTCCCTCGAAACTAACCGTCCCGTCTTTATTAGAAAACGACGGCTCCTGAACCCAAAGACCGACCACGGAACCACTCTTAGAGATAGAAGTTACTTCCAACTTATCAGTAGGAAAGGCGACCGAACCAGAAACCGCGTTCATCGTTTGATCCGGCGTGCTCACCACGACGCTAGCAGAAAAGTTTTGCCCCACCGAAAAATTTCCAGAACTTGGATTGATCCGGAGAGTTGCCGCTTGAGTTAAAAGGGGCAACAGGAGGAGAGTAAAAATGGAAACAACTTTTTTGAAAATAATTTTCTTCATATTGTTTTCCGCTAATTAGTATATTCTACTTTCTCCACGTCCACAATTTCTTTGCCAATAAATTTCTCAACCTTCTGCAAATCATCGAGCAATTTATCTCGCGTTGATTGTTCGCGGACAGCCTGTAATTCTGATTGGATGTCCCGACGAAGAATTGCGAAGCCACGCTGAACCGCTTCTTCTGCCTGTTTAATTTCCTCCCGAAGCAGAGTTTGTTTGCGTTTAATCCGTCGCCAATGAATCCCCACGTCAATAAGTAGCGCAATTAAAGCTCCACCCAAAACAACGATGATAATTAGGAAAACGACATCATAACTTAATCGTGATGCACCAAACTGAAACGCTTGGGCCGCCACCACAAGGCCAAGCTCAGGCCCCGGTGGACTGAACTCTTTATCGTAACGCGCCTGTGTCCAGAGAAAATAATTCCCGGCGGCGAGAAATGTATTATGGCGGTAAAACCAGTTACCCTCGTGATCTGGCTGAACCCTAAAGCTAAAAAGCTCACTCGTTGCTGGATTCTTGAGATAAATGATCACCTCGCTGTCAGTGTTGTCGACCCGCCCCCCAAGGTAGAAAATGTCCTTATTCGAAATATGCCGTGAGCTAGTCGTAACAACCGGCGGTGAGAGAGTATCTGTTTCGGCCGCCTGAACTTGCGACGAAGATGCTAATAGTGAGCCAAGCAAGAAAATAATCACCAGAGCTTTCCCGTAACGGTCACGATACTTCTGCAATTCGCTTAATTGCTCCTGAATATGATCCGGAAGCGGCCAGCGCCGGCGGTGCAGGCTGAAGTGAAGGGAACGTAGATGGGTAGCCAGATAGGCCAAAACTAGAATAAGCAGCACAATAAAACCAAGTACCAGAGGCCACGGCACTAAACCGAAATCACGAATCATCAGTCCCTCGTCGGAGAAAAGACGGAAAAGAGGTGTGACGATGGAAAGTCGTTTCGTTACCTCTTGATAATTGCCCGCAACATCGTAGGCTCGAACAATGACATCGTAGTCACCAAGCGCGAGAGTCTGTGGCACATACGGACTACCCGTCTCAATGAAAAGTGGCTGCCCCACACCATCTTCCCCCTCTGGCCCCGGTCGAAGAGAAACCAGTTTCAATTCATAGTGATCTAACCCAGAAGAGTTATCCGTAGTGGAAAATTGGATGACCGGGCGTAGACCGGTTGTCCTTGCCGCGGGTAAGATTTCTATTTGAAAATTCGCTGGTGCGGTTTTATCAATCAACACAGCGAAATGTGTTGTCTCACCCCAAACACCACCGCGCAAAGCTTTAATATGAAAATATTGCCTCCCTTCACTTAGGCTTTTGTAGCCCACCCCACTTCGTAAACCCTCAGAGACATCGTCAGGAATATCAATTGGTTCATCGTTTAGAACATAACTGTACCCCTTCACCTCTGACCCTTCAGTCGCCCAGGTTAAGACGAGATTGTTATTGGGATACCATCTTGTTTGATCTGGATGTGTTTCTGAAACGACAAGGGGGCCCGCCGGTGGCGGTAAGACTAATTGATAGATACCGCCCTGCACTCGATCAAGAGCGTCACTGCCAACACCATCGTTTAAAAGTACTTTAGATTGGTTGAGAAACTTCACTACCGCCTGTCCCACCGACTTAACGCGGAAAGTGAGCGTCGTGAGTAAACCATTATTCGTTTTAAGCCCACCCGGAACAACGCCTTCCAAGCTTACCTGACCCAATGTGTTATTAAACTGCGGAGCGGTGACCCAAACATCCACAATCGATTTACCAACAGACGGCGAGACCAGTTGTAACTTATCTGGAGGGAATTGAAGAAACGCGCCAACCGCATTAACGCTTTGATTATTGGAATCAATAAAAACCGACACATCAAAAGTGCTTCCAACAGTGAAGGTCCCCGTACTTGGTCCGAGAGAAAGAGAAGCCGCGCGAGTGATAAGCGGACTAGCAAGAATCAGGAGGACGAGAAATGTTTTCTTAACCATAGAATAAAGAACAAAAGAAGGAATGATATAATTATAGACCAAAAGTTACTCCACGAATAGTGATAAGGACCTATTGCTGGTGATAAGGTGACAACTCGTTTGTTGCCCGCCTGATCAATTGCCCGAATACTCACATAACTCTGCCGTGTTTGGTCACGAAGAAGGTATGGACTAACCGCATCTCGCCAATCATTATCGTTTGGTGCGATAGATGAGTGCTCCTGGACTTGATACCCAGCTAATCCAGAACGGTTATCGCGAGTGGAAAAAACGACAAACCACCGACCAGAAAACAAATTAGGATCGTGAGAGATTTCGGGAGAGAAAGTTTCTGGTGGAATCCTATCATCACCACTAACCTCGGCGACTGGAGAAGAGTTAGCGACCCCGTCTCGGAGAGAAACGCCAAGGGAGCCAAGCTTCATTTCTACCGCTTCTCCTAATCCATCGTTTAGAAGAGCTCGCGGTGACTGCCATTCAACTTGAACATCGCCACTCTGACGACCACGAAAAATTAGTGTGAAGACCTTGCCTGGACGACCCCCTGTATAGAAGGGACTTAGTACTCCCGAAAAACCACCGGGTATTATTCCCGCAAAAGAAACGTGTCCTTTTTCTAGTTCTGTCGGAGATTCAAGCCAAAAACCAATAATTGAATCCCCGCTTTTGATTTCTTCCAACTCCAAATTATCCGCTGGGAAATTGATTCCGCCCTCAAGCGCATTAATCACCTGCGCTTCATTGTCCAAGATAACATTTACAGAAAATGGTTCCCCGGGTGGCACATCGATTCTGTCTGGTGAAAAAGAAAGTCGTGCACCAAAGACCGGCAACGGTAAACAAAACAAAAGAATCAAAACTATGTGAGTGTGTTTAAAGTTTCTCATTTCTAGAAAATTAGCCAGTCCAATGATAAGCCATAATAGAGAAGTCGCGTAAATCCACCAGTCCATCCCCACTCAGATAATCTTTCTCCAAGAGACGAAAGGCGCCACTAGGCGATCGCTTATACCAAAAAGCCGCGATGGAAAAATCAACCAGGTTAACTCGACAATCTCTATTCAAATCAGCCTTAAGTGGACACTTCTGATCCTCTTTGGGTGTAATATTTTTATTCCCCACCGCAAAGACAACGGGCCGCCCAAAGACGCTAACCTCGCCAACTGTGGCCGCCTTAGATTTAGCAAAATGTTGGCCAATTTCGAGTGGCGCACTATCAAAATTAAAAAGATAAACACCGTTACCGTCTGCGATTGCCTTAACGAAGTGCTGGGTCTCTGAGTTAACCTCTATCGTAATCTCACCGCTTGGGGTACTTTGTCCGAAAATCGCTATGTTGTCGCCACGTCTGACTTGAGATTTATCCACCGCAATAGTGGGGGCGATAAAAATACCAGAGATATTCGTACTCGCTCCACTTGTGACATAAACGGGAAAGGTAAACGGCTCTGAACGACGACCATCCTTATCTTCGCCATAAACAGAGAAGGTGTAATTACCGGTAGAAAGATTTGCGAGTGAAACATTAAACTTCGCATCTGGCCCAGCAATTGTGGTCACAGCATTCTGTCCGTCCTTCAAAATTGTTACCCGGCTTAATGGATAAGCCCGTCCAGAAAAGGTAACACCGGTTGGAGAAGAAACACCGCCACCTCCCCCTCCACCACCGCCGCTGGGCGGTGGTGGTTCCGGCTCTGGTTCCACCTCACCGTTAACGGTGACAGATAGCGTCGTCTGCGAAGAACCAAAAAGTGCGGCCTCTACAATCCTAGGCACAAAAAAAATACTTTCAAAAAGAAACAGCGTGAAGAAAAGAATAGTGATGAGGACATATCTCATGGGGAAACAAGGGAAATACGAACACGTCGCTTCAACCAACGTAAGATTACAAATAACACCAATACCGCGACTAAGAATCCCAGAAGGTACCAAATCGGGATAACCCAGAATGTAATTGTCCCCGTGGTCACGGCAACACCCTCACCATCATATAAGACAGCCGTGGCACTATAACGCCCGAGTAACCACCCCTTCACCTCCCAACTGACATTGATATCTTTAATGCCTGTTGGTAGGACGGTCTGTCCCTCAATCGGAACTCTCCCCACTTCCGACCCAAACATATTACGTAAGGTAAGCGTACCCTTTGGCTCAAAATGAACCGTGCCAGTATTCTCAAACTTAATCTGAAAATCGACGGGGGCTTTCTGGACAAAAGCTGGTCCAGTAAAACCAAGAATATTTCCTTTCTGTAGGTGGTTACCTGGAACAGTAATTAAAATCAGCATGCCGATTCTGGTGCCGATACTTAGCCCACCACCCTCACCAAAACTATCCGGTCTCGTGGCTTTAAAGAAAGCAACCCCAAAATGACTCCCTGGCTCAGCATTCTCTGGGGCCGTTACGGTATAAGGAATTTCAACTTGTTCGTCTTGTTTAAGGTCGAAAACCTTCTTGCCGCCAAGATCAATCCAGTCCCTAACGGTTGTCACTCCTGGTGCTCTTCCAACAAACTGGATCCCCTCGGCTCCAGCCACTGGGATAAAATCCTCAACACTTGCCTCCACATTGATCGGCTCACCATCGCTTGCACTACTTAGATGAATGACTCCAGATACAGACTCTCCCGGTTTTATCGTGTGCGAAACCTTAACTGGTCGAATCGTCAGGCCAGTTGCCGCGTCAATAAAACGGGGCAAAAAAAACACTCCCACAACGAGAACTACGCAGGGTAAAAAAGCAAAGAAATATTTTGATTTAAACCGAAACATTAAATTGTGACGGATCTGAATTAGTTGGCCGTGGCGGTGTATGTCAAAGCACCAGTGTAAGAACCACTCTGCTGGCTGGCCGGAACATCAAGATAATACTGAACCGTGTTTAGGTGGACACTAGAACTATAAGAACCAGCACCGGCGTTTCCTATGTTTCGAGAGACAGTAGAACTTGCAATACCCGCCCACAATGTATTAGCGCTGTCCGTCAGATAATTATCTTGCGACCCCCACCAAGAAGTAGAGCGGAAAGGCACACTACCAGAAGCAGACATTACACGGAACGCAAGGACATCGCCACTGTTATCGAGGGAGCCGATTTGAACAGCGTTACCCACGCTGGTTGTGGCCGTGCCAGGAACCCACTCGGTTTGATCAGTCAGACCGACACTGGCATCAGTGGTCAAATCCATAACCGTATTAGATGTGCCCTGATCATCTCCCGCCAGCGCAACGGTCCAACCATTAACATCGTTCGTTGTCACTTGAAGAGTGGTCGTGGCCATTACCGGTGTCCCCGGATCAATCGCAGGGAAGGCAGTATTACCTGCATTATTATCAATTGCAAAAGTGAGAGCCGTGTTAACCGTAACAGTCAGGGTCGTGGTCTGCGTTGCTGCATAGGCTTGACCACCCACAACGACAGCAGAAAAAAACAAAGAAACAATCGTCAGGGAAGAGAGAAACAATTTAAAATCTTCGAGTGAAAGAAACCGTTTTAACATAATCTAATTATAGTCCTTTAAATGAGATGCCCCAAATAGTTTATCCACAGTTGTTTCATCACGGACTAAGCGTGGCCTCATACACAATGTCTCCAGAATAAGGGCCGCTTGCCAATGTCGCAGAAACAGCCACATTGTAAAGCACAACTATGGTTGTGGTTGCACTCGCCGCCGTGGAACGCTTTACAATATTCTGAGCGGATGAAGGAAATCCAGCAAAAAGGGCATTGACCGTGGTATCGTCACTCCCCCACCAAGCACTAGCATAATTAGGCGTATCGGTACCAACTTTTTTGACCCTAAATTGTAGCGTTTGAGGTTCTGTGGTTGAAGCGGTGGCATTACCGGCAGAAGTCGTGGCGGCATTTGGCACCCAAGCGGTTTTATCAACAATCGAAAAAGAGGGCGAAGAATTGTGAACCATTGTCGCCGTACCATTACTCCGATAAGCAGTAATTACAAAACCATTATGATTGGCTGTCTTAACGGTGAGAATACTTGAGGTGGCCACCGCGCCAAAGTCGGGTGTGACGTTCGGAAAAGTTTCTGTGGCGGCATCGATTACAAGCGGAAGACCGTCGAAATTCCAGTTTAGATTTCCACTGCCGTCAGTCCCGTTCAAGACATCGAGTCGTTCGCCAAGTGATGCATCGTTATCAGCAGGAAAAACATAGTTGAGTGAAAAAGTTCCAGAAACAGTTAGACCAGCCTTCGTCCCCGGAGAACTAGAAACCAATTTCACCCGATCGTTACTATCGGTTCCGGTAAAAGTAAGGCGCCCCGTCACAGTCGTCGTGACATTGGCCGGGAAAGTGAGAGTCACGTCTGTCCCATTGTTTGAAGAATCTAGTTTTTTCAGATTATAAAAAGTCGTTGCACCGGTAATTGTCTGATTAGTCCCATTAAACCACGCCGTACCCGAACCAGCATTGAATGTCCCGCTATTAGAAAAGTTTCCCGCCAATAACAAGTTACCAGAAGTAGAAGTGAAGCTACCAGAAGAAATTGTGAGGTTACTCGAGGCAGTGATCTGACTTGCATTTGGGGCGGAGAAAGTGCCACCAGCCAAGGTAAGGGTTCCAGCAAAAGTGAGGTCGGAACCGTTGCCAGAAAAGGTGGCACCACTATTGATGTCCCAAGTCCCAGACGCTATAAAGACATAACTACTAACACTGTTCGTGTCGAAAATTAGGCTAGCACCACCGCTTGCATCAATGACAGAGTTACCGTCAAAATAGCCCTCCGCACCAAGGGTTACCGTCAGTGTATTGCTCCCGGAAGAAGTGGGGTTAATCGTCATGTTGTTTGCCACTTCGACATAAGAATCTGTGGTATCGGTCCCCAAATAGTAAAGACGGTCACCCGTAATCGTCGGCGTAATCTGTAAGTCATAAAATAAAACATTGCCGAAAACGAGATTGGCATCAGCGTCCGTGTTAAAGATAAAGAGACTGGAATCAACATTAAGTGTGCCTCCATTTACAAGAAGGACCGCCGCGTCAGGACTACCCGCACCGGTTAGAGTAACAGTGGAAGCATTGGCGGTAAGTGTCCCCCCAGTCTCAATGTCGATCACGCCAGAATTAAATGGATAATTCGAACCGGTTGTATTAAGAATAGAGGTAGTATTAGTTGTCCGTTTAATTGTGGTGGTAGCGTTAGAACCCACATCTAACCATCCGCCCAGATTAACAGTGAGACTCTTGGTGGCAGAAGAAACAGGATTAATCTCGAAACTACCCGTAGTAGAAGCCGCCCCACCGAAAGTGTAAGTTCGATCAGAAATGTCGAGTGTTGGACTTAATTTAAGAATGTTGAAGGCGTTGGGACCGACCAGAGATCCGCCGGTTAAGGTGACATTATTATCCGGGTTCATTACCACGGTCGAAGTATTGGCATTAAAGATCCCGGAATTGGTGATAAGCGGCCCCGACGAACCGCCGCTAAGCGTAACGGTAGAACCGTTGGCGGTGAGGGTTCCTGCTGATAAAATATTAATCAAGCCGCTACCCAGAGCATAGTTACTACTCGTCGTATCTAATACAGAAGTCGCAGAACCTGAACCAGAAATTAGGGTCCGACCCGAAGCATCCACCGTTAGGGAGCCTCCCAGTTTAGCAGTGAGAACTCTTGTCGAACCGGCAGTAGGATTGAGATAAAAATTACCACTAACCGTCACCGCACTACTACCAAAAGTGTAAGTTCGATCGGCGGTCAGGGTTGGCGAAAACTCAAGATTATTAAAACCAACTGTGCCAGAAGTAAGAGTGACATTCGCATCCGAAATGACCGTGGTCGTTCCAGTCGAACCGAAGGTTCCATCGCTATGTTTAGTAAGTAGCGTGCTCCCGGCTGGACCGGTAAGCGTCATTACAGAGTCAACTGAAACCGTGCCCTTATTACCAATGTCGAGATTGCCAACCCACAAAGGATTACCCGAGAGAGAGATACCGGCAAAGGTGGCGGTTGTAGTTGAAGCAGTAGTGGTAGCGGAGACGGTCAAACCACCGCTACCCAATACAGCATTGATTGTTCCGCTCCCCGTTGGTATGACACTAAAGTTGGTGGTAGAAGCTGCTCCGTCAAAGGTGTAGGTACGATTAGTGCTCAATACTGGCCTGAACGATAGATTCCCATAGTCTGGCACATCAGATATCGCCTGGTTTGAATTACTCAGCCATACGACATTGGAAGAAGCATGAAAAGCGTAGGTCTGGAACGTTGGCATATTGCTACCAAGTGCGGAAGTGGCACCACTATCACATGTAGAACTGGTGCCCCCAACTGTTCCACCAAGACAAAGCGTGGCACCAGAAGCGATTGTGAAAGTACCACTACCAGAACCGGGACCAGTTATCGCACGGGGAGAATTAAACACACCAGCTTGAATGTTTAAGTCACCGTTGATAGTAACAGCATTGCCGTTGTTTATTACATCCGCGGTTGAGTTAATTGTTAGATTATTAAAAGTGGTACCAGCGCTACTAAGAGTGGCCGAGCCAGAGGCACTAGTGACAGTGACGGTGGAATTTCCCGCCGTAAAAGTTCCTACCCTGGTGAGAAGGGTCCCAGAGGTGCCAGTTAAGGTTAGGTTACGAGAACCGTTATCTGTGGTCAATGTCCCCGTGCTGTTTATGGTCACCTTGCTAGCAGAATGATCGGCGGTGATAGTTACCGTGTGCCCAGCGGAAATTGTCGCGGTATCACTCGGACCAGGATAGTCGGTCCCCTCAACGCAAGAGGAGGAACAACCGCCATTCGTCCAGGTGCTACCCAGATTCCAATTACCAGTCTGGAAAGAAGTAAAGCCAGCATCCGCAGCCAACTGCCATTGCCTCTCTTCAGTAAAGATATCGGCACCGTTATCTTCCAAAACGGCCGGACCAAGAAGATGGATGAGGGGCGATATTTCTGGCGCCTGATAACGATAGAGTAGCTCCTTCACTTCTCCCGGAGTAAGAGAGAGCGGCCAAGAAATTCTTTTCTGGGTTTCATCCATAATTATATTCCCACCAAAAGAATCGGTAACCTCAAAGTTATGGGGAATAATCTCCGTAAATAAACCCGAGAAAACCTGCTCGGCCCTCACCTTAAACCTCATCACATAATCCGACAAGAAGGGGTTTATGCGTGTGGCTCCCGAACGCTCAATGTGGAAATTGTCGCCACCGCGAACAGTCACCGCATCGGTAATCGTCTGACCATTCCCGAGATTGGTTAGCGTCAATTGATAGACACCGTCACCCCCCAGCTGGTAATTGAGAAAATAATCTGGTTCATCTGTCACATTGTTATCCCCACAAGTTTCGTTACTTATGATGGTGCCGTCGGTGGTTAGAAAAGATCCCGAACCGGCCGGGCCATTAACCTCAAGCTTGAGATTGGCATTACAAATTGTATTACCGTAGTCATTCAAGACCGCCATCTGAAGGTAGGCATTTTCATTAGTTCCGTAAACAGATTTGTTGGCATTGATTGCCAAGACGCCCCAGTAGAAATCAACCGTTGACACAATGACTTGCCTCCCCTGAAGAATCTCAACCGTCAGATGATATTTACCAGGACGAAAAGAACGCCCAGATCGATCTAGTTTCAAGTTAATGGTCTCCGCATCAATTTCAATTTCGGGATTCACTTCAACTAATTGTTCTCTAGAATCATAGAGCGAGGTCTTCAAAACACGCGCACGATTATTCGCGGCATAAACCTTATTGAAAGAAAAAAGGGATTGTAGTTCTAGTGACTTTGTCGAGGTGGCAACAGTGGATGTGGCCACCGTCGAAGTCGCCGCCAGCGTGGAAATGTTCCTTAATAAATCGTTAGACAAGATAAAGTCTGGCGTTTCGCTAGCGCGAAATTCTTTCTTATTAGAAAGAAAAACCTCTGCCGACGGCAACTCCAATCGTGGCAATTGGGCAATTTCTTCTGGAGTTAAATCCTCATCCAATTCGTCGCCATAATCCACCTCCAGCCAGATACTATCCAGAGAAACCCGGATCGGCTGGTCAATCCTCGGTAAACTTCGAACACTAATTTGTAGACGTGAGAGATCGGACCAATCGTTAATCGGCAATTCCAAAGTGGCGTCACGCCAATTGCTCCGACCGACTCTCCCCAGACTCTGCCATGAATCACCGTCCAAGGTATAGAACGCCTCCAGCCAATCATCGGGGGAAATAATTTTCTCGCTTGGCGCGGCCGCTAGAATTTCTTCTGCGGTGGTAGTCGTAGCAATCGCATAGTCAACAAAGTAACGTAGCCATGATGTGGCCCCCTCTGACGTCGGGATGGCCTCGATGCTCGGTGCTGGTTCTGGGGCCGGCTCTGTCGGCTCCGGAATGTTTAAAATTTCTGGTTCTGCCTCCTCTGTTTGGACAGGAGGAACAATTTCTTTTTCCGTTTTTCTTTCTTCTTCTTCACCAGAATCGTTTGAGATAATTTCTGGAATAATATCCTCTGGATCAGAAACGGCTTCAGTGCTTGTGCCCGACTCATCACTACTTGCCTCAACCGGCACAGTAAAATCGGTAGAAGTTGATACGGTGCTTGTAGCATCGCTTACGGTCAACTCAACTGGATCGGAAAAGTTGGAGTCCAAAATCTCAACCGCCTTACTTTCAAAATTGGCCGTATTAATCGTTGTCGTAGCGACTGGTGCTTGGCTCAAGTTTTCATCAATTAGCCAAGCAAATTTAACCCGAAATTTTTTCGGCGCCGTATCGTTAGGAATTTCTCCCTTAAAATTGCCGCAGAAAATTTCAGACAGGGAATCAGACAGTGTCGCTGAATTACCGTCGGGTTCACCCGATGCCGCCTGTGAATTCTGCCACCCACCAAGACAAGAGTCCGGATAAAACTTAGCTAAGCCAGCCCGACTGTCTGAACCAAGGCCGAGGACTATTAAAATAGCGAGACCGAGGACAGAGAAAATAACCCATTGTTTTTTGGTCACAGTCATCCATGGTAATTATACCATTCCAACCCCAAAACTAGAGTTGATAAGTCTTATAAATCCAGTTCGTGAGTTCAGACATCTCTGCAAAGTGATCGGGTGAGCCCAAAATAACATTTACCAAATAATTTAGAGAGCCCGTGGGGCGCAAAATCAATAATAAATTTTTCCCGGCCAGATCAGTTTGCCCCGTCTTTCCCCCAATAATGTCACCGGACCACGGTTCGGTTTTCAGTAAAATATTTGTACTCTCGGCTTGATGATGAAAGCTGCCATCAGATTGACGAACCACAGCGCTCGAATCTCGAGTCGCGGCAAGAAGTTCTGGCCTATGACGTATCAACCACTTACCCAACATCGCCAGATCATGAACACTAGAATAATTCACTCCGCCTGGAATCTCGGGGTCCAAACCATTCGGATTGAAGAGAGTAGTGTCATTAAGATTAAGCTCCGCAGCAAAATCGTTCATTGTCCTTATAAAATTGGCCGAATCACCCCCCGCCCGAGCGAGAGCCACGGCCGAATTATTACTGGATTCAAGCAAAAGCGGGATGAGAAGATCGTTGACCCGAAAACTATCTCCCAAACGCAGGAAACCACGGTCAACATTCTCAGGTAAATCAGCTTGCGCTAGAGTAATAACCTGATCGGGTAAATATTTATTGAGCGCCACACTCGCTGTAAAAAACTTGGTAATACTCGCGATTGGCCAGCGTTGATGGGCATCCTTCTCTACCAGCACCTCGGTGCGTCCGTCGGGCGCGAGCGCCATTGAGATGAAAGCGCGAGCGCCCAGCGCTGGTGGTGAAGAATTTGTCTTAAGTTTAACAATCGGTTCTGGAATATTAAGTTCGACTTCCGCAGAAGAAACCAGTGGTCTGCTGTCAGCGAGAAAAATCAATCCCGCAACCAAAGCGAGGCTAATGAGCCAAAAAATAAAGAGTTTCTGTTTCATTGTTGAAGCGCGTGAGCCATCTCTCCCATTTCATCGGTGGGTAAAATAATTACTTTCTCCGAAGTGACAGCTAATGGTTCTAGGCCGTCACGGATACGTTGTACAGTCAATTCTGAACGTTCAGCAATCGTCCCAGTTAAAACAATCAAATCGGCACCACCCAATGAAACAATATATGCGGCAATATATTTCAAAATACTGTTAACAAAGACACGTAAAACAAACTGGGCCCTAAGGTCACCGCCCTTTTCTTGTAGCAGTAAGTCTCTGACCTCGCCCGTTCCCCCACTTAGGGCAAACAGACCCGATTTAGTCTCAAGCTCGCGCGACAAATCTCCCGAAGACAAGCCCGACCCGAGAACAAGGTGAAGAAGTGCTCCGGGATCTAGTTCCCCCACCCTTGTACTAGAAAGAACCCCAGAAAAGGGAGTAAAGCCCATCGAAGTCTCTATCGTCTTACCCTCCAGAAGAGCGGTTACACTCACGCCACCGCCAAGATGCGCCACAATAAGTTTACGGGGGAGACCACCATCTCGTGCAGAAAGTTTACGAACAATTGAACCAACCGAAAAACCATGGTAACCAAAACGATAGAGATCCAGTTTTTCTGCCAAGGTCCTATCAATGGGAAAAAGTCGTGCCTCTTCTGGTAATGGTTGATGAAAAGCCGAGTCAGATAGGGCAAAAATTGGCACCGCTGGCAAAAAACTCTTAAGTACCTCCAATTCTCTCAGCACTGGCTCAAGGTGAAGCGGCCACATTAAGGCTGATTTATGTAGCATCTCCAAGTAACCCGCATCTAAACTTTTGTGTTGGGTGAAAAAAGTTCCAGGCGCGACAATCCTAATACCAATCTTCACAACTTCCTTTTTTTCACCCAAAAATTGCTCTAGCGAGAAACCGTCGTCTGGAGATTCCTGCGTCGCTCGTGACAAAATCTCTCCGTCCTCGCTTGCAAGAGCGTATTTCTTTGTCTGACTACCGAGATTAACTATTAGATATTTTGCTGCCATTGCCAATTTTCTATTTCTTCCGGATCTACTCCGTTTTCAATAATAAATTTTTTATGTGCCCTAATTTTGTCACGATACAAGTCTATCAGCCGTTCCGCCTTTAGGCTATCGAGGACACCGGCCTCGCGCATTTTAGCAAAAACTTCTAGAACTAGATCATAACGAC
Source organism: Candidatus Nomurabacteria bacterium (assembly GCA_020847275.1). Lineage (NCBI taxonomy): Bacteria > Candidatus Nomuraibacteriota > Candidatus Nomurabacteria bacterium. The sequence goes on along the minus strand of JADLCI010000004.1, from coordinate 36,470 downwards.
TAGTGCCGTTTCGAAGATGAAGATCAAACGGTGTCGTCGTGGAGCCATTCTCCACATAACCGTGGACAGAGAATCGATCCTTTACATTCTGGTGGTTAAATAGAACTTGCTTCAATGTCTCGGGGTAACCGTGGAAATTAAAAATGACTGGTTTATCTGATGTGAAATAATTTTCAAAACTCTCCGGCGCCACCCGACAGGCTTCATTACCAATACCAAGAGCAGAAACCTCTAAAATATTCACGAATCTGGTTTTGATTTCTGGTGCTTCTCGTCGAATCAAGTCGATTGCGGCAAGTGATTCTTTAGTGAGATACTCGCCCGCCGCCGAAAGCACAATATCTGGTTCGGGCTGACTGGCAAAATCCCAAACGAGTAATCCTTCCTCCAACTCACGTTCGATCAATTCTGGGGTAAGCCAGCGTGGTTCTACGGTCTTCCCCGCCACAATTATGTTGATCTCATTTCTAGTACTCAAACAGCGTTTGAGTACGGCGAGTGCGGTATTGCCGTCGGGAGGGAAAAAGACTTTTACAAAACAACCCTGTTTCTGAAGCATGTTATCAATGAACCCCGGATTCTGGTGAGAAAACCCATTGTGTTCCTGACGCCATCCAGATGAAGTCAGTATATAGGTAAAGGAAGGCAAGTCACCCCGCCAAGAAATTTCGCGAGCAACCCGTAAAAATTTAGCATACTGGTCCGCCATACTCGCCACTACCTGGATGAACGCTTCATAAGAGGCGAACACGGCCCAACGTCCAGTCAGAATATACCCCTGGGCTAGCCCCTGAAGAGCATTTTCACTCAACATTTCCATCACTCGTCCGTCTGGATCAAGATCACGATCCCAAGTTTCAATTTTACCCATGAACGCCCGCTTGGTTTCAGTGAAAACAGCATCTAGCTTGTTTGAGTAAGTTTCGTCCGGTGACATTAAACGAAAATTGTTTTGAGATGCATTCTGTTTAAAGACCTGCGCCAAATAAAGTCCAAGGCGGCGCATACTACTAGAACCGATTACGCCTGGGGCACTTACTTCTTCGGTAAATGTATCAACTTCCGGTAAAACCAGGTCCGACAAACGCTCACCAAATGCGTGGGGACTGCGACCCATTAGCCTCTCCTCCGATGGCAACACTTCTCTCAAGTCTGACTTAAGTCCTCCCTCGGGATCAAACAACTCTGCAAAATTGTAGGAGCGAAGCCAGGTTTCTAGCGCCTCCCGCTCACCAACATCTGCCCGCGCATTAGTTGCCACTACTTGATGCGATAAACAATTACCCTCAATCTTCTGTCCATTCAATTCTTTGATTCCTGTCCAACCCTTGGGAGTTCTCAAGACAATCATGGGTGGCCGTAAATTGTGGTTCGTTCGACGAGAAACAATTTTCTGATAAGCCACCGTGAGAGTCTCTGCCATCGTGGTATAAACGGTGTCATCTTCACCACTGACAATTGCCGGTTCATACCCGTAACCTCGAAAAAGGGAAAGCAACTCTTCGTCAGTCATTCGGCCGAAAATGGTTGGACCAGAAATTTTGTAACCATTCAGATGTAAGATCGGCAAAACCGCTCCGTTCGTTTTAGGATTAACAAATTTGGAAAGGTGCCAAGCCGTGGCCGCCGTACCGGTCTCCGCCTCACCATCACCCACAAGACAGGCGATGATTAAATTCGGATTATCTAAAACGGCGCCATAAGAAGTGGCCAATGAGTATCCGAGCTCACCGCCCTCTAGAATCACACCGGGCGTGGCTGGCGAACTGTGACTTGGAAAACCATAAGGCCAGCTAAATTGTTTCGCGATATACGTGAGGCCAGCCAGATTTATCGTTGCTTCAGGATAATACTTCGCCAATGTTCCCTCCAGAAATAAATTCGCCTGCAAAGCGGGAAAACCGTGTCCGGGACCAAGAACAAACATCATCTCGGCATTAGTTTTTTTAATTAAAGCGTTTAGATTCGCGTAAACAAAATTAATTCCCGGACAAGTCCCCCAGTGTCCAAGCAGGCGTGGTTTGATATCTTCTGGAGACAGTGGTCGTTCCAATAGAAAATTGTCACGAAGATAGATTTGGGCCGCGCTAATATAGTTTGCGGCACGAACATAACGCTTAATCTTTTCCACCTCCAAACTTGCTACCATGTTCTTATTGTAACATACTGGAATCATGGTTTATGAGAAGATGTTGAAACCTCTGTTCTTCTCTCTTGATCCTGAATATGTTCATGACCTTTTTACCAGTATTGGTGAAAAACTGGGTCAATCCCGAGCGGGCCGTTCCATCACTAGCTGGGCTTATGACTACCACGGTGACAATGCTTCTGTCACCGTAGACGGCATAAAATATCGCACACCAATAATCCTCTCTGCCGGTTTTGACTATAACGCTCGTCTCACCACGATCCTCCCTTCACTCGCCTTCGGCGGCGTGGAAGTTGGGTCCATAACCGCCCGGCCATGTGCGGGAAACAAGGCACCACGACTAACCAGATTGCCTCGCTCGCGAAGTATTATTGTGAATAAAGGTCTGCGCAATGACGGTGTGGACGCCATCATTGACCGTCTGCAAAAAAAGGAACGGATCAGTGATTTCGTAATCGGTGTCAGTATTGCCCGCACCAATGATTGTGAGACCACGGACGTGGAATCTGGCATAACCGATTACCTAACAAGCTTCCAAAAACTGAACGAATCGAATGTCGGGGATTATTACGCCATCAATATTTCTTGCCCAAATGCTTTCGGTGGAGAAACTTTTGCCGAACCCGCCAGACTACAGCTCCTGCTTTCCGCATTGGCCACAGTTAGAACGACCAAACCGATCTATATCAAAATGCCAATCAACTTATCTTGGACAGAATTGTCGGCGCTTCTGCGGGTGATTGAGCCATTCAAGATTAACGGTGTAATTATCGGCAACCTAAACAAAGATTATTCTTCGCTGAAAATAAGAGAAGAGGCGCCAGCGGAATACCGCGGTGGCTTGAGCGGTTCACCTTGTTTCCTACCATCCAACAATCTTATTCGTAAAACCAGAGAAAAATACGGCAAACGATTCACCATTATCGGCACGGGTGGCATCTTCTCCCCCGCCGACGCAATGGTCAAACTCGCCGCCGGAGCAGACCTGGTTCAGTTGATTACCGGAATGATTTACCGTGGCCCAAGTCTTATTAAAAATATCGCTCACGAATACGCTCAGAGAAAAAAGCTGGTTGCCATAAAGTGACAATCAACTGAGATTCAGAATATCCTCCGCTAGTTCCAGTAATTCTTCTTGATTGAAATGTTGACGATTTTCGAAGACGCGCGGGATAGACGTAGGTAAAGCCTTTTCAAACTTTGCCAAATCGCCAAATGGGACAACACTATCGTCCTTACTGTGATACAAATAAACTTTCTCGGTTTGTAAATCTAACTTGGCCGGCAAGGTGAAGGTGGCCAAATTATAACCGTCTGCGTCCTTATCATGAACAGCGGCAATCAGAAACACTGCCGCAATTTTCTTTGGAAATTTATTTTCACTTAAATATTTTGCCAAGAAATCACCGCCAAGCGAGTGCCCGACCAAGATAACCCCATCATCCAAAAATGGAATAAGTTTTTCAAACCAAATTTTCCACTCTTCAAATTGAGCATTCGTCTTATTGGGCATCACCGGTAGAATAACCTCATAGCCATCTCCCAGTTTTTTCCTCAACCACGGTTTCCAGTCGCTTTTGTCTGATCGGTAGCGTTCAATATCAATTTCGTAATCACGCAGGAAATTCAAGTACTCTTCCCGAGTCTCAAATGTATCTCCGCCATGAATGACTACGACTTGTTTTTTCATTGCCTTACTTTGAAACATTATACCTCAAAGTAATAATTCCCCGCTGTGATTTATCAACCGAAATAAGTTCCGTTTTGATTTCGAAATCACTTGGCGCAAAAAGCGGAATTCCCCTGCCAATGAAAACTGGCTCAAGATTTAAGATTATTTCATCTAGTAAATTGGCCTGAATAAAGGCGGAATTGATACTCGCCCCGCCAGCCACCAGAGCCTTCTTAAAACCTTTTCCGGCCAGTTTAGCCAAGGCGTCAGTTGGCGAATTTGCTAAAATATAACCCTCAGGCAGTTTAAAGTCTCGGTCTTGCGAAATAACGATTCTCTCCACCCCAATCAAATCGTCAAAATTATAATCTTCATCCCACTTTTTCACCGCCTCATAAGTTTTCCGACCAACGACAAAGTGGCCAAACTCTCTGGCTAATTCACAAAACTTCGCCCAATTTTCTGACGACAAGAAATCCTCTCCGCCACTTTCCGTGGCAATAAAACCATTCACCGACAGCGCCATAAAAAGTGTAGCCTTCATTCAGTGATCATTATAACAAAAAGTTCGGGCTTACTTCCAACAAAATCCTGACTGACATTCCACACGTGCTTGGCGCTTTCTTCATTGGTTTTGGTGTCGGCTATCTAAAATTCGTGCTCTTTATCAATTTCTAGAATCACGAATTTTATCCCTTTTGGCTCTAGCACTTTTGGCGGTATGGCGTGCGTAGAACCAGGTTGTTTCAAAATCCCTTCATGTACCGGAAAACAGATTTTTGGTTTTACTTCAAGCGCGTAGTCAATCGCCTCTAATAGCCTCATCCAAGGCCCTGCCACAGGCAGGGCTAGAATCTCAACTTGTTTTCCTGGATTGGTGAAAGCGTCGCCAGGATAGAAAAGTTTGTTAGCAATAAAATAACCAATATTTTGAATCGGCGGAATTGAAATGTGCATGAGGGCATGATTTTCTCCAAAGCCCTCAATCAAAACTCCATTTGCGTCAAAATTTTGACCATTTTCAACCACGCTGAAAGCAATACTATCTTTTTCCAAAAGTGCACCGACACTTTTGTTGGTAATAACTTTCGCTTGCGGATTATTTTTTAAAAGTGTTTTCAGCGAATCAATATGAAAATGGTCAGTGTGTTCGTGCGTAATTAGCACGAAGTCAATATTTTTTACTTCGCTTTGTTGTGTTGAATAAGTTCCAGGGTCAGTTAAAATTCTGACTCCGTTTTCTTCTATCAATAAGCAACAATGTCCAAATTTTGTTATTTTCATAATGTTTCCAATGGATAAATATCAAAAGCGACTTCCTCGTATGGATGAACCGCTTTAGCTTTTTCAATAACTTCCTTTAAAATTTCTCGCGGTACGATCGCTTCAATTTTTTCTTCTTCAACAGATTCGTATTTGTTGGCTTCGCCAACAGTGGGATTTGATTTTTCATTACCACGAAAACGACCTACTCCAATAGTAGAAAAAGAGCAAAAGTCATAATTTCCAATTTTTCCTGCCCCCGCTTCGCCTAGAGCTTGACGCACAGCGTCAGCGTGGGAAAGCGGAACAAAAACAACTAATTTTACGTTTTTTGATTCCATAAATTATTTTATCTTTTCCCGAAGATAGTCGACTATTGCGTCAATGTTTTTGGAAACTTCAGCAGAAAAAGCATCCTGTTCTGTTTCAGAACTCTTGTCGTAAATAACATCATGTATAGCCATTAGATCTTTTGTGCGAATTTCAGGTGCAAAATTTTGATTAAGGTTGATATTTAACTCTCGAACTTTTTTATTTAAAGGTTTCGCTAGATCCATTATCTTGTGACCCCATAATGCTTCTGCAACAAGAAGATGAGCCTCCGCTTCAGTATATGCGTCAGTGATTTTCTGCCAACGCATTTCGTAGACATAGGAACGCTCGTTTTTCTTTATATCTTCGTCAGATTTTTCTGGATTTTTCTCTTTTATGAATTTTACTGCTCGCTGGCTTTCGGAAGGCCAAATTGCAGGATTGCGAACATGTTCTATTGCTTTTCGTAATTTGAGAATTGCAAGATGTAAATTATGAGACGCTTCAAATTCTTTAGACCCTTTAATTTGTTTTTTCCAAGTAGCTAAGCCAAGTCCAGCTATTATCAGGCCAGCAAGAGTAAATAAAGCTGTTAGCACATCTTTCGTTATTAAATACCAAGCTTGATTTATTAAGGAATTTTCCATGTTTCTAAACTGTTATCCTTTTGTGAATTACTTCTGAGCCCTTTGATTCTCTAGGGAAATTTCCTTTTTCATCCGTAAACGAAAGTTCTGTTGCTGGGTGGCTCCCTTTTTTAGGGAAAAGCGACAAAATCTTTTTAATATCTGTGAATGGTGGTACTTCCAACTTTTCACCCGTAACTTCCGAAGTATGAGCACCCGAAGAAAGCGACCCTGTGTTTGGATTTTCCTTAACAAGGTTTCCCATTGCCTCGGCAGCTATTTGCCAATAAGTGCAAACCGCAATTAGGTGTTCAACAGTAGTTCCTTCATGATGTTTTTCAAGATCTTCAAGTAACTCTTCTGTGAGATTCCATAAAGTATCCCATTTTTGCGATCCCTCTGAAAAATCAATTTTTGTTGATTCTCCCAAATAAAGCATGAACGCTAGATTCAATAGAGGAAGATCATTTTCCGCATGATGAGCAAAAACATCAAGCCAATTCCCCACAAGTTTTCCGTATAGATGAGGGTAGTCTTTAAATCTTTCTTTTCTTGCTTGCTCATGTTCAACATCAAGCTTCTTGTTATAAACTGCATCTTTTTCGTCTTCTTTTTGACGATAAATTTTCCAAAGTATGAAAGCTATTATTGCTAAAATTATGTAAAGAATAGTCATAATAAAATTTAGTTAATTATTTTAATAAATCCTCCATAGAAATGCCTAACGACTTGGTGATTTTTTGGATTAATTTGAACGCTTGGTGGACCCTACCGGATTCGAACCGGTCACCCCCACATTGCAAATGTGGTGCTCTACCAAATGAGCTAAGGGCCCTATTCCACCTTATACCAGACTATCAACTTTTGTTACTAAATCCAAATCCTTATTATCTCGCCAGAGCCAGTTTAATCACATGGTTCAAAAATTCGGGATAGGTGCAACCCACCGCCGCAAGCGACTTCGGCAAGAGCGATTCACTCGTTAAACCGGGAAGACTATTAGTTTCCAATAAATAGATACCGCGCGTGGGATGAAGAATGAAGTCTGATCGCGAATAATGCTCAAGACCAAGCGATTGATGGGCCAATATCGCTAACTCTTCCAGCTTTTTCTTCTCTTCATTTGTAAAACATCCGGGGCAAACTTCTTCTGTTGCTCCATTGTACTTATCATCATAGGTCCAAACACTCTTACCAGCCGGTCGACGAATCTCAATGGCCGGCAAGGCATAATGTTTCTGGTTACGAAAATTATCAACCACACCAACTGTTGCCTCCTTGCCCCGGATATATTCCTCGACAATGACTTTACCAGAAAAACGAAAACACTCGGCAATGGCGTGTGATAGTTCTGTGAAATTTTTTGCAATATACAACCCAACGGAAGAGCCCCGGTCGGCTGGCTTCACCACCCAGGGTGGTGAAATCGTCTGGAAAACTTTCGTGGCCGCCGCCTCCGCTGGTTCGCGCTCAAGATCGAAGAGCTGACCAGCCGGAACCTTCAAGCCCGCCCGCCGAAAACTTTCTTTCGCGGTGGACTTATTCATCGCTAGCGCCGAAGCAAAAGATTTGGAACCAGTATATGGTACGCCGGTTTTATCTAAGACATTTTGCACCTGTCCATCCTCACCATATTCACCATGCATCGCGTTCCAAATCACATCAGCATAACGGCTGATTTCTTGAGCGCCGATTGGCAGACCACGATAGTGCCACACACCCTTTTTATCGATGAGAATATCGTGTCCCTCATAACCTTCCGGCAAATGCTTAAGGACACTCGCACCCGTCTCCAGCGAGACATCATATTCGGCACTCGGCCCACCGCGCAACACAGCAACGCGAATCCTAGACATTGCGCCAATTGTAACAGACGGGCAAGGCAAACAAAAGTTTAAAACAGCGCCCGCCTCCGCTTCTGACGATGATAGGAAATGGCGAATCGGTGCGCCTCGTGGTTCGCCCTAATTATCTCTGCTTCATACTTTTTACCAGCAGTTTTATCTCCCAGAATTTCCCGGGCGCGATGTTTATCATCCTTCACCACACTGACTAAAGCCATTTGCTCTAAACCATTCTCCAATAAAGTATTCTCTGCCACCTTGAGTTGATTTTTACCACCATCAATCACAATCAGATTAGGAAATGGCCATTCCGGATGATTAAGTCTTCGTCCCAGAATTTCCCGCAAGGCACCCAGATCATCACCCGCTTTACTGGTCCGTAACTTAAATTTACGATACTTATCTCGCACCATTTCGCCATTTTCTAGGACAACCATCACGCCCACAGTATTCTGTCCACCCAGATGAGCCACATCGTAGGCCTCCAATCTGAATAACCCCTGTCCACTCTCCGAACTAATGCCTTCCGATTTAATCAGTGCCACATCTTGAATGTGTTGTAAGGCAAAAAGTTGCTTCTTGATCTTACCGGCCCCCTCAAACATCTGTTTTCGTGCTAAACGCTTCATCTCACTATCTAAACTCTGGAGAAGTTGCCTCTTCTTGCCAGAGAAAAAGAGGCCAATTTGCTTAACCAGTTTTCGATAATCGGTCTCACTAACCAGACCAGCGCAAACGCCCGGACATAAACCAATTTGGTAATTGAAACACGGGCGAGAACCACCCGGCTTACACTTGTCTCGAAACGGAAAGATTTTGCGGATAATTTTGAGCGCCGTTTTAATTTCTGTCGAATACGGGAAGGGGCCGAAAACGGCGCTGGTCAAATATTTCTCTAAGTTACTCCCACGCACAAGGAGAATTCTGGGCCACTTTTCTTCGGTGATTACCACATACCAAAAAGTTTTTCCGTCTTTTTCCTTAGCATTGTGTTTCGGTTGGTGCTTTTTTATCAAAACCGCTTCCAAGATTAAGGCCTCCAAAACAGAGTCTGTCGGTCGAGTTTCCACCCGCGTGGCCTCATTGACCATCTTAACCAACCACTCACCACGAGTCTCGGCTAGCCCCCTGCCGAAGTAACTTCTCACTCTATTTCTCAACGAAGTCGCTCGGCCAATATAGAGAATCTCCTGTCCCCGTTTAAATAGGTAGACTCCCGGTGAGTCGGTAATGTTTTTGAGTTGTCCACTTTTAATCATTTGACTAATTTAACAGTGAGTATATTCTTTAGGTAGTTCCTGATCCTGCGTTTCTTTCCCTCCGGAGAGCGTCGAATTGTTCCCCAGCGGACATATCGGCGCTTTCTTTTTTTTCATAATCTATTTTTGCAAGATCCGCCGAAGATACTTTGCCGTGTGAGAACTAGCAATTCGGGCTACTTCTTCTGGTGTCCCCTTCGCCACCAGTTTACCACCACCATCACCACCCTCCGGACCCAAATCGATTACATAATCCGCATTCTTCACAATTTCCAAATTGTGCTCAATCGCCAGAACGGTATTGCCCCGCTCAACTAGTTTATGAATAATCTCCACCAACTTGTTAACATCTTCGTAATGTAAGCCGACAGTCGGCTCATCCAAAATATAGAAAGTCCTTTCTGTGCGCGGTCGGTAAAGTTCCGAAGAAATTTTCACCCGTTGAGCTTCCCCACCAGACAGTGTGGTAGCTGATTGTCCAAGTTCCAAATAATCTAAACCGACCTCGTGAAGCATTCCCAATCGGTCAGCAATCGCAGGTATATCTTGGAAAAATTTCAAGGCCTCCTCCACGGTCATACATAAAACTTGGTGAATATTCTTATCCTTGTATTTCACCGCCAATGTCTCCTTATCGAAACGTCGACCACGGCACACATCACATTCAACATAAACAGTTGGCAGAAAATGCATCTCCACCGCAATCGTGCCATTTCCCTGACAAGCTTCACAGCGCCCGCCCGGCACATTGAAAGAGAAGCGGTTTGGTTTCCAACCGCGCAGTTTTGCGCCCTCCGTCTCAGAAAAGAGCTGTCTAATGAAAGTGAAAGAGCCAGTATAGGTAGCCGGGTTTGAGCGTGGCGTGCGACCAATTGGCGATTGATCAATCAAGACGACGCGACCAAGATACTCTGTGCCCGAAAAAGTCTGACAATGAAAAGTTTCATTGGTTCGATAACGCCTTTCATAGCGTGCCTGTAAATTCTTATAAACAATTTCGTGGACAAAAGAAGATTTACCAGAACCAGAAACCCCCGTCACCGCGATGAGTCGCCCGAGTGGAATATCCACATTTAAATTCTTGATATTGAAAATGTTCCCGCCACGGATCTTGATGACCCCCTTTTCATTGGTTCGGCGCTTCTTCGAACAAGAGACGCTTTTCTCTCCACGCAGATAATCAACCGTCAGTGAGTTAAAGTCATTCTTCTTCGCGGTAAGCAGTTTATCGGTTTCTCCAGAAACAACAATATGCCCGCCATGGATACCAGCCCCCGGCCCGATATCAACCAGATAGTCTGAGGCAAAAATTGTGTCCTCATCGTGCTCCACCACGATAATGGTATTACCAAGATCACGCAGTTCCTCCAGAGTCTTAATCAGGCGATCATTATCTCGCGGATGAAGGCCGATTGTCGGTTCATCCAATACATAGAGTGCTCCGACTAAACGCGAGCCAAGCTGTGAGGCCAGACGAATCCTTTGAGATTCCCCGCCTGACAAGGTGTTTGCTCGCCGTTCTAGAGTCAAGTAATCAAGACCCACATCTAGGAGAAACTGTAGACGCGCCTCAATTTCTTTCAAAACGACCTTAGCAATCTCCCGTTCTTGGTTCGTCAGCTTAATGGCATCAAAGAAATTATGCGCCGTTTGGATAGACATCGCCGTCACTTCGACAATATTCTTTCCGCCCAATTTCACATTCAGTGACTCCGGGCGCAGGCGAGCGCCATGACAAGCTTCGCACGGTTCATCGCCGAAGAGATGCTTGGTGCCCAGCCCATTACAAGTCGCGCAAGCGCCGTAAGGTGAATTGAAGGAAAAGAGTCGTGGCTCCACCTCCGGATATGAGAAACCATCATCTGGGCAAGCAAAACGAGCAGACAAAATAATTGATTCCTCTCCAAGGATAATCCGCACCAAGCCATCAGTCTCTCCGAGGGCGCGTTCAACCGCTTCATTCAAGCGTTCTTTACTAGACTTGAGGTCGGCGAAGATAATCTCGTCAATAAGTACATCAATGTCATGTTTTTTGTTCTTTTCTAGCACGATCCGCTCACGCAGTTTTTTCCGTTCGCCATTAATCAAAACCTCACTGTAACCCTTCTCAATCAAATCGTAGAGCAACTGGTAATATTCTCCCTTCCGTCCACGTACCAACGGAGCGTAAAAGCGAACGGAACCGGTCTTATCTTTGGTCTTTGCAATTTTTTCTCTAGCAAAACTAACTATCTCTGAAGTAGAGAGCTTCTCAATTCTCCGCCCGCACACAAGACAGTGAGGCTGACCTACCCGAGCATAAAGAACACGCAAATAATCGTAGATTTCTGTAATCGTCGCGACAGTCGACCGCGGGTTCGATGACCTTGTCTTCTGGTCAATTGAGATTGCAGGCGAGAGACCGGTAATCTCGTCCACATCGGGCTTTTGCATTGTGTTCAGAAACTGACGCGCGTAAGCGGAGAGACTTTCCACATAACGCCTCTGACCTTCTGCGAAAATCGTATCGAAGGCCAAACTCGATTTTCCTGAACCAGATAAACCCGTAAACGCAATCAATTTATTGCGGGGAATCTCCACACTAATATTTTTCAAATTATGAGTCCTCGCCCCCTTGACAATAATTTTGTCTGCCATAAAAGTTTTTCAGTGTAACATATTTATAAGAAAGAGAAAAGGTCCGGAAACATCCAGACCTTTTGGTCACCGCTAAAAAATTCCTGATATTTAAGCGGGCCGAAAATGTGTCAACACCAGAAACAGTAAGACCAACAACAGCACAACGACCGAAATCTTCACAACAAATTTTTTCATTACCTTTCTCCTTCATTTCGTCCTCTTCTTACCAAAGAGAATACTGGAAAACATAAACAACAGGAAAAGAATCGGGGTAACACAACAACCGCAAAGTGAATCCATAGAAAGACCTCCAGCTAATTCCAAGCTAGTCCTTTTTCTTCTTTTTGTCCAGCGGTTCCTCAACCAGTGCGCGGATCTCATCACGAAGCAGTGCCGCCGTCTCAAAATCCAAATTTTTAACAGCCTCACCCATTTGTTTCTCTTTTTCCTGAATTAATTTTTTCAAGTTGTTGCCATACTTGGCTCGATCAAGCGCAACTAATTGCCCCACCGCCCGATCGTGTTCACTTTGCAATGCTTCCGTAATATCCTTTATCTTTTTAATAATTGTCTGTGGGGTAATATGGTATTTTTTGTTGTGAGCTAATTGAATTACTCGCCGTCGATTTGTTTCGCTAATTGCTCGCTCCATGGAATTAGTTACATTGTCAGCATAAAGAATTACCCGACCCTCCACATTGCGTGCGGCCCGGCCAATTGTCTGAATTAGGGCCACCTCCGAGCGGAGAAAGCCCTCCTTGTCAGCATCAAGTATTCCGATCAAAGAAACCTCCGGTAGATCCAGGCCCTCACGAAGCAGGTTAACACCCACCAAACAATCGAACTTCCCCCGCCGAAAATCCGTAAGAATGGCGATGCGTTCCAAAGTTTTAATTTCGCTATGCAAATATTCCGACTTCATTCCCACATTTTTCAGATAGTCACTCAGGTCTTCCGCCATCTTCTTCGTCAGGGTCGTCGCAATTGCACGATAACCTTTCTTAATTTCCTTTTCCGCTTCGGCAACAAAATCTTTCACTTGCCCCGCATAATTCTTTGTCGAGATAATGGGTCGAACTTCCAGTTTCGGGTCAACCAAGCCGGTTGGCCGGATAATCTGCTCCACGATATTTTCTCCAGAAACCCCACGTTCATAGTCACTCGGCGTGGCGCTAGTATAAATAACCTGTCCAACTCGATCCTTAAACTCCTCAAACTTCAGCGGACGATTATCCTTCGCGCTGGGCAAGCGAAAACCGTATTCCACCAAGTTCTCTTTCCGACTGGCGTCACCGGCGTACATCCCCCCGATCTGGGGAATTGTAACATGTGATTCATCGATGATTGTTAGAAAATCTTCAGGAAAATAGGAGAGCAGGGTGTCTGGCGGTTCACCGGGCGCACGACCAGAAAGATGACGTGAGTAATTCTCAATACCGTTACAATAACCAACCTCCCGAATCATCGCCAAATCATAATTAGTGCGACGCTTTAATCTCTCTGCCTCAAGCAACTTGCCCTCAGTGGTCAACTTTTTAAGCTGGACAGCCAATTCTTCCTTAATGGTTCTGAAAGCTTTATCGCGGGCGGCAGGGGTGGTGATGAAGTGCTTAGCTGGAAAAAGGAAAATGTGGCTTGGCTCATCGAGGACAACGCGGGAAATCGGATCGACTCTTTTGATTTCACTAATCTTGTCACCAGACAGAAGAAGATTGAAAATTTCTTTCGCACCCGGTGGAATTACCTCCACGGAATTGCCGATCGCACGGAAAATGCCCGACTGTAAATCGGCATTACTCCGCTGATAGTGGATCTTGATTAGCTTCTTCAGTAACTCCTGTCGCGAGATTTTCTGCCCCACAGATAGTTTCAAATTCTCCGCCTCATACTCTTTCGGCGAACCGAGACCGTAGATACAGGAAACGGAAGCGACAATAACCACATCCTTCCTGGTGAGAAGGGCCTGGGTGGAAGCATGTCGCAATCGATCAATCTCCTTATTAATCTGCGCATCTTTCTCGATATAGGTATCGGTCGCAGCGATGTACGCTTCCGGTTGATAGAAATCGTAATAAGACACGAAGTAATGAACAGCATTGTCGGGAAAGAAATCCTGGTACTCCTGGGCGAGCTGGGCGGCAAGCGTCTTATTATGAGCAATCACGAGGGTGGGTCGCTGAACTGCGGCAATCACATTGGCCATTGTGAATGTTTTACCAGATCCGGTAACACCGAGAAGGGTCTGGTGCTCTTTGCCTTTCTTCAGACCAGCCACCAATTGCGAAATCGCGTGAGGTTGATCCCCATCAGGTTTAAACTTTGATTGGAGTTTGAATTTCGTCACAAACCTAATCTAACACTCCCATTTGACTTTTGCCACCGAAATCTCCCTTTCTATTGACAAATTAAGATTTGTGTGCATATAATTAGTGTTGGTAGACTGTAGTTTGAATTAACCGTTCTTTGATACCCTGAAGAAAGGAGGCTGCGATGGCAGTCCAAAAGATTCTGTCCGTTATTTCTGGTTTATTGTTTCTAGTCGCCTTTGTCCCCTATATCCGAGCAATCTTGTCTGGAGAAACAAAGCCAGCCAAAACATCTTGGCTTATCTGGGCCACTCTGGACACCATCACCCTCACCGCAATGTTCGTGGCAGATACCGTCAACGGACAAATCGTTGGAGCGGTTCTCGGTTCCTGGATAGTGGCTGGCCTGGCAATGAAATATGGTTCTCCTGGCTGGACGAGGATCGACGTTTTCTGCCTCGTCGGATCGGGAATCGGGATTGGACTCTGGTGGATGTTCAGTAACCCAACCTTGGGAATTGTTGTGAGCGTCAGCGTCGTTTTTCTGGCAGCAATTCCAACATTTCATTCTGCATGGGAAGATCCCTCCCGTGAAAACAGGACAGCGTGGATAATCTATTGGCTGTCGTGTGTCGCGGCCGTATTAGCAATCCCAGCGTGGACATTAGCTGATGTCGCCCAGCCAATTGTTTTCTTAACAATTGAAAGTGTGATGATGTACATCCTGTTCTTCAGTCCAGGAGCGAAGATACTTCGAATGCTTGCTGAAGATTAGGAAGCCTACACCCGCCTAGTAACACATTTGTGTGAACGGCGGGTTTTTTATCTCTAAAAACGCCATTTGCATTTTATTTTTGCCCTGCTAAACTGTTGAGAATATGCCCAAGATTGAACCAGAAATTGAGGCCTTCGCTCGCATTAAGGTCATTGGTGTAGGTGGCTCTGGAACAAATGCGGTTAGCCACATGGTTCGCTCGGCAGTTAAGGGGGTAGAATTTATCGCCATCAACACCGACGCTCAAGATCTTCATCACTCTCTGGCGAAAAAGAAAGTTCATATTGGGAAAAATCTAACTAGAGGCTTAGGCACCGGAATGAATCCGGAACTCGGGCGCAAAGCCGCCGAAGAAAGTATCGAGGAAGTTCAAAATGTAATCCGTGGTGCCGACATGGTCTTCCTTGCCTGTGGTACTGGTGGTGGTACTGGTTCCGGCGCCACTGCGGTAATTGCTAAGGCGGCAAAGGATCAAGGAATCCTTACTGTGGGTGTCGTCACCAAACCCTTCTTCTTTGAAGGTAGCCAGAGAATGGCGATCGCCGACAAGGCAATTGATGAGATTCGGAAGGAAGTCGACTCCATAATTATTATTCCAAATGACCGTCTCCTCGGATTAATTGACAAGAACACCACGGCCACAAACGCTTTCGCAATGTGCGATGAGATCCTGCGCCAGGCCGTAGAAGGCATCTCTGATCTAATCACCACGCCAGGAATCATCAACGTGGACTTTGCTGATATCCGCGCCGTCATGGCCAACACCGGTTCGGCCCTAATGGGAATCGGTCGCTCGGCGGGAGAGAATCGAGCGATTGATGCCGCCAAAGCCGCCATCAATTCTCCTCTTCTTGATGTGGCAATCGACGGGGCAAAGGGTGTACTCTTCGCTATTGCCGGTGATCACAATATGACAATGTTTGAGATTCAAGAAGCAGCTAAGGTGATTATCGCTTCTATTGATCCAAACGCTAGAGTTATCTTCGGTGCTATCCACGACGAAAAACTTGGCAAGAACGAGATCAAGGTCACGGTTATTGCTTCTGGTTTCCCCGAGAACACCCGGAAAAAGTCAGTCCCCCTTTTCGGCGGTGACAAATTAAGTGACAATAAGGACGATAAAAAGAAAGAAAAAGAAGACA
Source organism: Candidatus Nomurabacteria bacterium (assembly GCA_020847275.1). Classification (NCBI taxonomy): domain Bacteria; phylum Candidatus Nomuraibacteriota; species Candidatus Nomurabacteria bacterium. Next base: position 20,503 of record JADLCI010000004.1, on the reverse strand, counting down.
AGGAAACTGAACCTGAAATAAAGACAAAGGGACCAGACGAAGAAGATGAGGACTGGTCTTCTATACCCGCCTTCCTCCGTCGTCCGAAGAAGTAATTTTAAAACATGATTTACGATCTAATTATTATCGGCGGTGGCCCCGCTGGAGTAGCGGCCGGTGTTTATGCGGCCCGAAAGAAGTTGCGCACTCTTTTCCTGACCACAGATTTTGGTGGCCAATCTTCTGTTTCTGCCGAAATTCAAAATTGGATTGGCACAAGAGCAATTCCTGGCGAAGAACTGGCGAGACAATTACGCGAACACCTTTTCACTTACGAATCTCCTGACTTCGTGATTAAAGAAGGCGAGAAAGTAACAAAAATTACCCAGAAAGAAAAAGATTTCATTGTTAGTAATGAAACTGGTGACAACTTTGAGGCTCGGGCGGTGCTAATAACCACCGGTGCAATGCGCCGGAAACTCGAGGTACCCGGTGCCAAAGAATTTGAACAAAAGGGTATCACTTACTGCGCCACCTGTGATGGTCCACTCTTTGCTGATCAGGACGTGGTGGTAATTGGTGGTGGCAATGCCGCTTTCGAAACCGCCGCCCAATTACTGGCCTACTGCCGAAGCGTTACCTTGATTCACCGTGGTGACACTTTCCGTGCTGATGAGATCACCGTAGAGAGAGTCCGTCGTAATCCGAAAATGAAAATAATCACCAACGCGGAATTGAAAGAATTTCGAGGCGACAAAATGCTTACGAGTTTGGTTTACCAAGATACCAAAACAAACGAGGAAAAGAAGATGGAAACAGGTGGCGTTTTCGTAGAGATCGGACTTGTGCCAACTACTTGGTTTGCGAAAGACTTGGTAAAGCTAAATCAAAATAATTCAATCGTGGTAGACCCGAGAACACAAGCGAGTAGTATCCCTGGTGTCTGGGCGGCCGGTGACTGTACCGACGCACTCTATCACCAGAATAACATCGCGGCCGGTGATGCGATTAAGGCACTGGAGAATATCTACCAGTATCTGCATGCGAGGAACGATTAATCTTCAAATTGAGGGTGGCGAGAAATTACATGGCGAGATTACGACCAAGTGTTCCAAGAACGCCGCCGTTGCCCTGCTCTGTGCCTCTCTCCTCAATAGAGGCAAAACGACCTTAAAAAACGTGCCGAAGATCGAGGAGGTGGAGCGAATCATCGAGGTACTAGAAAGCATTGGCGTGAAAGTGATTCGTTCTAATAATGACCTAAGAATTATTCCGCCAGAAAAATTGGAGCTGGTCCGACTAGACCAGATTGCCGCCGGAAAAACCCGTAGTGCCCTCCTAATGATTGGTGCGTTCATCCATCGTTCCTCCGCCTTCCGCTTCCCCCACTCTGGTGGATGCAAGCTTGGCGCCCGGACGGTGCGCCCACATCTATTCGCTCTCGAAAAGTTTGGGGTAAAGATAAACTCTAAATCTGATCATTACGAGATAAAGAGAAACAAACTGAAACCGGCAGAAATCGTTCTCTACGAATCTGGCGACACCGTAACCGAGAATGCGCTGATCGCCGCCAGTCTCATACCCGGCAAGACAACCATCAAACTGGCTTCCGCGAACTACATGGTTCGAGACCTTTGTTATTTCCTAGAACTTCTCGGGGTAAAAATCGACGGGGTAGGGACAAACACTCTCCATATACACGGCTTGGAGAAAATTGACCGAGAGGTAGAATTTGAATTAAGTGAGGATCCGATTGAATCAATGCTCTTTCTTGCCATTGCCGCCGCCACCAACTCAAATCTAACCATCAAGCGTTGTCCGATTGACTTCCTTGAGCTAGAACTACTCAAACTTGAGAAAATGGGCTTGAAGTTTAAATTGAGTCGAAGATACAAGAGCATAAATGGCCGAACTGATCTGGTAGATATCACTACTCGTCCTTCAAGATTACGGGCACTGGAAGAAAAAATTCACCCCCTTCCGTTCCCGGGTATAAATATTGATAATCTTCCTTTCTTCGTACCAATCGCCACCCAGGCCAACGGCACAACTCTCATCCACGACTGGGTCTACGAAAACCGAGCAATTTATTATATGGAACTAGTGAAGTTGGGTGCGAAAATTATCCTCGCTGACCCGCATCGTGTCTATATTGAAGGACCCACCGAATTACGTGGCACAGAAGTGATTTGCCCGCCAGCACTTCGCCCGGCCGCCATTATCCTCATCGCCATGTTAGCGGCACGCGGTACCTCAATCCTCCGCAATATCTACTCGATAAACCGTGGCTACGAGGACCTCGTCACCCGTCTCCAGAAACTAGGCGCGAAAATTAAAGTTATAAAATAAAGAGCCTCGACCAAATTGGTCGAGGCTCAAGATTCAGTATCACGACACGTCCCTAACTACCGGCCTGTGCCATAGGCAGGGAAACACCGAGCAGGGCGGCAAACTGCTCCACATCTCCACCTGTCAGAATCAACATTCCATCGGCAACCATTGTGCCGACGTGAAGGGTCACTCCAATTTGAGCTGGTTCCCCACCGACGAAGGTGACCTCCCCGGTAATCTTCTGACACGAGCCGCGTCCCCCGTCGTGAACCGCACTTCTCCGGCTGGTCATTTGACCCCGCAGTTCAAGGTGGCCCCTCGAAGAATCGTCGCTCACGGTCGATACCGTCACGGCAGCATCTGCGATAACACTCATGACATGTCTCCTTCTTTGTATTCCTAACTTCTGACCATAAAAAGTCCAACGCTGGAACTAAACCTACCACAGAGCAAGAAAGAAGTCAAACGTAGTAAGTATCTCGTTGTGACCCCATTGTATCACGAATTGGGATCCGATTTTTTATGAAATAAAGGGTTTTCTAGTCCTGTGGTATAATACGAAACATGTTCAAAGCAATATTGAGCGCCTGAGGCCGGAGTCGGGGTGGTCAATTTTGGTTTATAAAAGCGCTCGCTCACGGACCAAAATTAAGAGCAAACGAACATGTTACATGCCGGAGACCCACTCCTCAAGAAAATACCCCTAACCTAATGGGGTATTTTTTTCTTTGAGATTATTTAAACTTAATTATAACGTCTATGACACTCTATATCAGAAGGACTTAACTGATCCTTCTAAATTGGTGACCCCACCGGGAATCGAACCCGGATTACCGGCTTGAAAAGCCGATGTCCTAACCGTTAGACGATGAGGCCTTGTCTAAAATATAACATTTTTAAAAATGTTGTGGGCGGTAGAGGACTCGAACCTCTGACCCTATCGACGTCAACGATATGCTCTACCAACTGAGCTAACCGCCCATCTCGCTAAGCCAATCTAGCAAAAAAAAGTCGTCTGCGGAAGAGGTGGGATTTGAACCCACGAGGAGCTTTCACCCCTGCCGGTTTTCGAAACCGGTGCCTTCAACCACTCAGCCACTCTTCCCCCTTTCTCTACTACGCTAGCATTTTTCTTCGTTTTTTCAAAAAAATAGTCCGGCACCAATCATTACTGATTAGGTACCGGACTCATCGACACCAAACCTCCTGCCAAAGCGCAAAAGACAAAGACTTTCGATCTGACTGTCTTGATAGACACCAAGAATCCATTCTAGAAAATCTCCCGGAGAAAGCATGCACGAGGGTATGCCCCGACTAATGCGTCCAATGGCAACACATTCAACCCCCTTAACCCGCGCATTCTCCATGATCAAACGATGAAGCTCACTGCCCCATTCCCGCATATCCTTACCTTGGTCAGGAAACGGTCCGACAGCACTAGAAATCTGCCCGCCGTCGGACATCCAGAGACGCACCCCTAGATACATCGGCCACCGCCTTTCTTCCTTAGAGAACAAAAAGAACCGGAACTTGTGCTATCATAGCGCTAATGAAAATTTTAGCAATCGAGACAAGTTGCGACGAGACGGCGATCAGCGTTGTCGAGGGAGCAGGTGAATTCGACCAGCCAAGATTTACTGTTCTGTCTCACCTTGTCTCTTCTCAGACAAAGATTCATGAACCGTTCGGGGGCGTAGTGCCAAACCTAGCCAAACGAGAACATGCGCGCAATATCATTCCCCTAATCAGGGAAGCCCTGATTCAGTCCAGCTTGTTGAAAAAAAGTGACAAAAAATTAATTACCCCAGAAAAAGAGCGTGAGCTAAAACAAACCCTGGAACGCGAACCGGAAACATACTCCGCCCTTTTGGAGCTTGTGTCCAACCATCAGCCACCAGAAATAACCGCGATCGCGGTCACGCACGGCCCGGGGCTGGAACCGGCTCTGTGGGTAGGAGTAAATACCGCCCGCGCCTTATCACTTGCCTGGGAAATTCCAATCACCCCGGTCGATCACATGGAAGGACATTTCCTGTCTCCCCTGTCGGGTGGCGAAGAGATTGTCTTCCCCGCTCTTGGACTACTTATTTCTGGCGGACACACAGAACTGGTCTTGAGTAGGTGTTGGCTCGCGTATGAGAAGATTGGTCAGACCCGAGATGACGCCGTGGGGGAAGCATTTGATAAGGTGGCAAGAATTCTGGAGCTACCGTACCCAGGCGGTCCAGAAATTTCTAAGTTAGCAGCACAAGCAAGCGGTCAAGTAAATTTCGAACTACCACGACCGATGATAAAAAGTCCGGATCTAGACTTCTCTTTCTCGGGCTTAAAAACTGCCGTCCTGTATCTGGTTCAGAAAAATCCCGAGATAAACCGAGCTGAAGTGGCGCGAGAATTCCAGCAAGCAGTGATTGATGTCCTGTTGGCAAAAACGGCGCGAGCAATTGAGCAACATAAGCCGAAAACAGTGATTATCGCCGGTGGCGTGTCGGGAAATATAGAACTCCAAAAACAGTTCCAGGAAAGATTGGGAAAAGATTTTCCTGACATCTCCCTTCTAATCCCCGAACAAAAATTGACGACCGACAATGCCACGATGATTGCGATCGCCGGTTACTTCCACGCTCTTAAAAAAGAGTTCAAAAGTGACATTTCGGCAGATGGGAATCTTGCGTTATAATCTCACGGATGGACGACAAACTACTTAAACCCTATCAACCAGAGGAGACGGAAGAACGTATTTATGACATCTGGCAACAGGGTGGCTTTTTTGACCCCGACAAACTCCCGGAACGGTACCAGAATAGTGAGCCGTATACCATCGTAATGGCCCCGCCAAATGTAACCGGTTCACTTCATATGGGTCACGCCCTAGAGCATGTAATCTCCGACATCTTGATTAGATTCGAGAGAATGCGTGGGAGAAAGGCCCTCTGGATACCGGGCACCGATCATGCCGGTATTGCCACCCAAAACGTAGTGGAAAAAAGTTTAAAAAAAGAAGGAATCAGCCGGCACGAAATGGGTCGTGAAAAATTTTTAGAAAAAGTCTGGGAGTGGAAAGAGAAATATGGCGGGACTATTCTAGAACAACTAAAGCAACTTGGTTGCTCCGCAGATTGGTCGCGAACGCGCTTCACAATGGATGAGAAATACCAAGAAGCGGTCAAACAAGCTTTTCTGCACTATCAGAAAACGGGTTTGATTTACCGCGGCAAACGCGTGATCAATTGGTGTATTAAAGATCAGACAGCGCTATCCGACTTAGAGTTGGAGTACCAAGAAGAAGCTGGCACATTTTACTACTTCAAATACGGCCCATTTGTAATCGGCACCGCCAGACCAGAAACAAAGTTTGGCGACAAATATGTTGTTGTCCACCCGAACGATAAACGGTACGCTGGCTATCAACACGGTCAAAAGTTGGAATTAGAATGGATCAACGGCCCAATCACCGCCACGGTAATTAAAGATGAAGCGATCGATATCGATTTTGGAACCGGGGCAATGACCATTACTCCAGCCCATAGTTTGATCGATTTCGAAATTGCAGAACGACACGGCCTAGATAAAGAAGAAATTATCGACCAATTCGGTAAATTGCTACCACTGGCCGGTGAGTTCTCGGGAATGAAAATTAACGAGGCCCGCGAGAAAATTGTGGCCAAACTAAAGTCGAAAGGGCTATTAGAGCGAGAAGAGAGTCTCACCCACAATGTGGCTAAGTGTTACCGTTGTAATTCAACCGTTGAACCGCTACTTTCCGAGCAATGGTTCTTGAAGATGAAACCCCTGGCAGAGAGAGCCCTCGCCGCAATCGAAAAAGGAGAGGTGAAATATCACCCCGAACGCTGGCGAGAGATTGCCCGGGAATGGCTACTCGGTATTCGAGATTGGTGCATCTCACGCCAAATCTGGTGGGGGCACAAAATTCCGGTAGATGGTTCCGAGGACACCTTCGACACCTGGTTTTCTTCCGCGCTTTGGTCAATGGAAGTTGTCCCTAAGGAATTTTACCCAACCCAGGTAATTACTTCTGCGCGCGATATTCTCCACCTCTGGATATCGAGAATGATTATTTCTGGATTGGAGTTTACCAACCAAGTGCCGTTCAAAGATATCCTCATCCACGCTACCGTGCTAAACAAACAAGGTCAGCGAATGAGTAAGTCTCTGGGAACGGGGCTTGATCCTCTAGAAATGATCAAGAAATACGGTGCTGACGCCACGCGTTTTGGTCTCATCTATCAGGAATTCGGCGGACAAGAGATTCGCTTCGGTGAAGATAATCTCCTGATGGGTAAGAAGTTTGCCAATAAAATCTGGAACATCGCCCGCTATATTTTAAGCCGAACTGATGGTAAAATTAGTTCCGAGGAAGTGTCCAGTGACTCCGAAATTTTGGAAAAATTGGAAGAAACAAAAAGAGAAGTGACCAAGAACCTAGAACAATATAAGTTTGGCGAAGCATCACACCTCTTGTACGATTTCGTCTGGCACGATTTGGCCGACAAATATCTGGAAGAGAGTAAAAACAAAAACGACGAGGCGACGAATCAAACTCTGGCTTATCTTCTGGACCAAATCCTTCGCCTGCTTCATCCGTTCATGCCTTTTGTCACCGAAGAAATTTGGAGTCTGGCGGAAAAAACGGAAAATAATTTACTAATGATCAGCAGATGGTCAACCAGAGCAACGTCATCTTAGCGCTCATCGGTGGAATCTTGCCGGCCTTCGTCTGGTTAGTTTTCTGGTTGCGCGAAGACAAGGCCCACCCCGAACCACGGCCATTGATTGCCTTCATCTTTCTTGGCGGAGCGGTATCGGTTGGTGTCGCGTTTATGGTTCAGGACCTAGTTCACGGCCTGTGGTGGCAAAATCTAAAAACCTTCGAACAGTTGCGCCAAGCCAATCTACACCAGTTAGTTCCCTATGTTTTCTCCTCGGCAATGATTGAAGAGTTGATAAAATACGTCGTCGTTGCCCTCCTGGCTCTCTCCACGCGCTTCTACGATGAGCCAATAGACGCGATGATTTATCTTATCACTGTGTCCCTTGGCTTCGCCGCTGCAGAGAATTCACTCTTTATGCTTAACGCCCTGGCCGACAGTCCAAGCCAAGTTAACTTCTGGCTTTCCGGGAACTTCCGCTTTGTTGGCGCAACGATTGTCCACATTGTTTCTTCTTCTGTCCTTGGTGGATTCATCGCTCTCGCCTTCTGTAAAACTAGAGTCAAGCAATTTCTGGCTCTTGTGGGCGGATTGCTAGCCGCCACCGCCTTGCACGCCTCTTTCAACTACTTTATAATTAAGAGCGGTGACGGAGAAATCTTAAGGGTGTTTCTTCTTCTCTGGGCGCTCGCGATTGTAATCATTTATCTGTTTGAAAAAGTAAAGTTCTTAGTTTGTAAAAATATTTATGAATAAAAAAAGATCATTTTTCGAAAGACTAACCGGCAGTGTCCCTGCGGTGGACGAGGAAAATCTCTCTACAAAAATCCAAAAAAACGGTGACTGGCTGGAAGATGCCGAAGAAGGTGAATTAACGGTTGATGTATACCAAACCCCATCGGAAATCGTAATCCAAACGATGGTGGCCGGTGTAAAACCAGAAGACCTACAGATTGCCATCACCCGCGAAATGGTCACCCTGAAGGGTAAGCGCGAGGTCAGCCGCGAAGTCGCCCACGAAGACTACTTCCAAAAAGAGCTATACTGGGGTTCGTTCTCTCGCACAATTCTTCTGCCGGCGGAAATCGAGGTTGAGGAAGCCGAAGCAATCGAGAAACATGGACTGCTAACTATTCGTCTACCAAAAATTGATAAGGAAAAGAAACAAAGCTTGAAGGTGAAATCGTTATAGAAAATTCTTTTGGTGCCCAGAGTCAGACTTGCACTGACGACCCTTCCCTCTTCAGGGGAATGCTCTACTAACTGAGCTATCTGGGCAATAAATTTTGGAGATCAGGCAAGTTTTGGTAAACCGCCAAAATTTTATCAAGATACGGTTGAAGATAGTAGTAAGAACCAAACACTGAAGCAATAATTAAGAGCCATTTAACCGCAGACCAGAAGCTCTGCCAACGTTGAACACTTCGTAATCCCCGGAGTATCCGGTTGTTCTCGGTCGCTAAAACATGCGTAGCACTAAGCAACTCGCGTTCCTCCGGGCTCATGCGGACAGTTTAGCAAAAACGGGTGATAAACACAAGAAAACCCCCGAGACAGTCTCGGGGGTTTAGGGGTGACGCTTTTTCGCTCTTAACTCTTTAATAATTTTAGCAAAAAAACCGCGAAGTGATCTCCATTCGGGTCCACGAAGTTCTGAACAACGACTTCGTAGATACTTGATCCACCACTGAACACGCTCTGGTTCCATACCTCTTTGCTTACTCACCTCCTTCACCTCCTTTCACTACAGCTAATCTATACTATAATGATAAGAATGTCTATTCCAAAAATAGTAATCGTCGGCGGTGGCTTCGGTGGCGCTTATACTGCACGCTACTTGAGACGATTCGCTAATTCCGGTCAGGTAGAAGTTACTTTAATTAATCGCAACAACTATTTCCTCTTCACACCACTGCTTCACGAAGTAGCAACTGGCGGCCTCTCCGAGCATTCAGTGATAGAGCCAATCCGGGAAATTTTCCATCGCAGTCATGTCCGTTTCGTTCAGGCGGAAGTAAAAAAAATTGACCCCAAAAAGAAGTCGGTACTGACTAGTGCCGGAAAAATCTCTTATGACTACCTGGTTCTTTCTACCGGCGCAGAAACAAACTATTACGATACACCCGGTGCCGAGAAATATTCCTACACACTGAAGAATCTATCAGATGCCGTTACTCTGCGTAAACAAATCATCAACAATTACGAGAGCGGGAAAACAAAATTTGTCGTGATTGGTGGTGGGGCAACTGGCGTGGAATTAGCCGCGGAGTTAATTGAGTTCTTGCGCGATACCCTTCTCCGCTATCAAGAAGCGGCGAGACTGGGTGAGGAAACATCTGTAACGCTCGTTTGTGCCAGCGAGGAACTTATCCCCCAGTTTCCACTGGAATTGCGCAGAATTGCGCACGAAACATTGAGTAAAAAGGGGGTGACAATCAAAGCTAATTCACGGGTAACCGAGGTGCACAAGTCTGGTATTAAGCTGGCCGATGGATCAAATATTGAATCTGAAACCGTTATCTGGGTCGCCGGAGTGAGGCCGTCTGCCAGTATTCTACCTAGTCCTGATAATAAGCCCCCGAACGATCGTCTAAAAATAGATGAATATCTTCGTGTGCTTGACGAAGACAACATCTTCGCCCTTGGAGACAATTCCGGGACTTTCCCGATGCTCGCTCAAGTCGCCGTCCAAGAAGCGCACACTGTAGCTAAAAACTTGATGGCCACGATTAAGGGAAGACCACTTCGTCCATTTCATTACAAAGAAAGGGGTCTACTTATCTCACTCGGACAATGGTCTGCCGCTGGCCGACTCTTCGGTGGCGTCTACCATGGTCGATTAATGTGGTGGCTTTGGCGCACAATCTATCTCTTTAACTTCCTTTCCTGGCGCAAAAGATTCAGAATTGCTGCCGAGTGGACCATCAATCTCTTCTCCCGACGAGATATTAGTTCGTTTTGAAGTTATCACAAACGCAGAAATCAATCGAGTGGTTGACCAAGAAATACTTTCTCTAGCACACCTCGACTAAGCAGTTCGGCTGGTTTACCTTCTACCACCACGCGCCCATGAGCAAGGACATAAGCCCGGTGAGCAATACTGGCAAGCGACTTGAGGTTGTGCTCCACCACCACAATTGCCATCCGACGTCTTTCGTTTATCTCCTTAATTTTTTCAAAAACTTCCTTCACAATTTTTGGCGCCAAGCCCAAGCTTGGTTCGTCTAGCAAAAGGATTGAGGGTTCGCACATTAAACCACGAGCAACGGCAAGCATTTGTTGTTGACCGCCAGACAAACCACCAGACTTAGCAGAAAGCTTAGCCCGAAGTGCCGGGAAAAGATCCAGTACACTATCCAGTCTCTCTCGAATAATCTTTTTATCCCGCACATTCCAAGCACCCAGTTCCAAATTCTCCCGAACATTAAGATCCCGAAAGACGCGCCGACCCTGTGGGACCAGGGCGATTCCTCGGGCCGTCATCTCATGAGAGACTGGTTGAATTGACCGTTCGCGCCAGCGTACCTCCCCAGAATCAATCAACGCTAGACCAAAAACTGCCTTAAGAACCGTACTCTTGCCCGCGCCATTTGGGCCCATCAGGGCAACAATCTCCCCCTCATCCACGCTCACACTCGCACCATCCAATGCCCGCACACCACCATAGTGAACATGAACATTAGATAGTTTGAGGAGGGTTTCTGCGGACATTATTTTATCAATCAACCAACCGTACAAATTGTCCGTTTTTGACTACTTTAAGTTGGATGGGCTTGATGACATCTCCGTTTTTGTCAAAGGTGGTTAGGCCTCCGACGCCATCGTAATTCTTTACCGAATAAAGATAGTCCCGAACGCAGTCTGTTTTCACTTCACCGCAAGATTTAATTGCCAAAATAATCAACTTTACCGCATCGTAACCGTTGGCCGCGAAACCATCACTAACCGCGCCATAGCGGAGTTGAAACTTTTGGGCGAAGACCACAGCACTTGGACTATTAGGATCAAACGGCGCCGCGGCAACAATAATACCTTCGGCTGCCGAGCCCGCAATGTCAACAAATTCTTTGGCCTCTGCCGCCACACTTACCACTACAGTGCCTTCAAAATTAAGCTCTCGTAATTGCTTAACCAAAATACCGACATCTTTTGCGGTAGCCACTCCGATATAAGCAGCTTCGGCGCCGCTAGCTTTAGCTCTGACGATTTCCGTCCGAAAATCCAAAGAATCGGCGCCATATTGCGTCTTAAAAACAATTTGCCCGCCGCCCGCCTCAAAGTTTCTCTGAAAGGCGTTGCTGTAACTTAGGGCGTTCGAGGCATTGGCAGTAAATAGTGCGACCTTATTAATTCCTCGGCGCGCGAAAAACTCTGCGGCCCCTTTTCCATGGGAATCCGGTATCTCAATGTTTCTGAAAACATAATCGCCGGCTTGAGAGATGGCCTCAGCACCGGCCGTGGGACTGAAGAGGATAATTTTATTTTGCTCCGTAATTGGCGCCACTGCCAAAAGTGGATCGGATTTTATTAAACCAATTAAGACTTTCACCCCATCGATGTTAATGAGCTTAGTCACCGCCGACACAGCCGTGGCCGATTCTCCTTTGGTATCCTCAAACACAAATTCCAACGGGAAGGGAGAAGACTCGTTGAATTCCTCTTGAGCGATTTCCATGGCATGCTTAACTCTCTCACCTATTGAAGCACTCACGCCAGTTAAAGGTAGCGGGGCCCCAATCTTAATCGGCTCGCCACCAATTGACGCGGTCTCTCTTTTTCCACCCAATCTGGACAGCCCCCAAACAGCCAAGGCCAAGACGATAATCCAAACGATTGTTTTTGTTGTTTTGTTCATAACTTTATACTAGCAAATTATAATTATTCCCCCAAATAAGCCTCGACAACCTCTGGTTGTGCCAAAACTTGCTCCGGCTTACCTTCGGCAAGCCGTTCTCCCGAATCAAGCACAATTACCCGATCAGAGAGTTGTCGGATTAGATCCATATTATGCTCAATGAGAATCACAACCTTACCCGCCTGTTTTAATTCTTGTAAAACGCTAGTCACAATCTTAATCATCTCCGGGAAGAGACCGGCAAAGGGTTCATCAAAGAGAAAAATACTGATGTCGCCCACCCCAGAATGACTCATTGCCAAAACGCGAGCAATCTCGAGCAATTTCCTCTGACCATAGGAAAGATTGACGGCAAGCTCACCCCGCTTCTCCCAAAGATTAACCCGACGCAAAACTTCTTCCGCCCGCGCCAGATGAAGATTATTGTGCTTCTCGAAAACAGCCTCGAAAACCGGCCGATCGGTGAGTACCACCAGAATATTGTCGAGCGCGGTCATTTGTTCGAAAAGCCGGACGTCTTGAAAGGTGCGCGTAAGACCATAAGTGGCCACTTCTGGCGCCGAAAGCCTTGTGAGCTTCGTTGAACCAGCAATAACCACTTCCCCACCATCAAGCGGTAAAATGCCGGTGAGAAGATTGACAAGCGTACTCTTGCCCGACCCATTCGGACCAATGATACTTGTAATTTCTCCCGCGGAAAATTCGAGCGAGAGATTATTCACCGCGCGAACAGCGTCAAATTTTTTTACTAAGTTTTTGGTCGTAAGAAGTGACATTTCAGTTTCCTAATTTAACTAGTGCGCCGTTTTTCAAGGTCCCAATCCAAACGTCAAACCCAGCGACACGATTAGTAAATCCCTGAAAACCAATAAGGGATTCCGGTCCAAACCGGTCAAATTGCTTATCAACACAATCAAGATGTCTGCCACATTTGGTAAAGGCATAAGCTAATTGTTTGGCGTGGATGAAGGCCAAAGCTGATGCCTGGATATTGCCGACAGTTTTACCGGGAAATTCTTGCTTGAGACGAACGCTAAAATTTTCTTCCACTTCCGGGAGACCAAACAATATAGAATTTTCCAACATCAAACCATACTCCGTCGAACTGTCTGGAGAAATAATTTCTGCCAAACCAACGAATGGGACTTTTAGTCCCTGCTGTTCCATTTGTTTGAGGGATGAAAAACTCTCTGCCACAAAAGAAACGTTAGACACCGCTTTTACATTCTGGTCTTTAAGTTTCAAGATCATGCTTCGAAAATCTCTGGTTCCGGGATTATACTCTTGGACAATTAGATTATCACCATAGACTGACTTGATCCCCTGTAAACATAGATCTCCGAATTCCAAATTAATCTTTAAAACACCGAGCTTGTCCCAACCACGTTTATTGGCTATTTGTGCCACCTTCTTGCAACTCTCAAAATAGTCGAGATATGTCTTATAAACACTTCTCGTGTTTTCTAGTGGAGAAACGGGTGCGGCATCATAGAGATGAAATACGTTTTTATCTTTAAGAAAAGAGGTTACAGCAATCGCCGCCGGGTTAAACTCACTATAAATCGCTACGACATTATCAGAGTTCACCAGTTTTTGTGCTGCATTTAAAGCTTTTGTTGGTTCCAATTGTCCATCTTCAATTATAAATTCTGTATTTATTCCCTCCACAGCTAAATCTTTCTTAGCCAACGCGATACCGAACACCGAAGACTCGCCCCAATAAGCCAGGTCACCAGTTAGTGGCGTAATCACACCAATCTTCACCGTTTCCCCGTCCACATTTTCGGTATCATTTTTACCGGCAGACACAGCAAGAAATACCAAAACGAGAATCGCGATAATCCAAATAATTTTGTGTTTCATAATTTATATTCCCCCATCAAGCCTTGCGGCCGATAGAGCATTAGGATGACCAAAATCAAGCCGTAGACCACTTGGCGCATCTGGGCCGCCACATCGGAAGGAAAGCCCACGAAACGCAGAAGCTCCGGTAAGAGAATCAAACAGAAAGCGCCAAGGAGAGAGCCACGGAGATTGGCAAGACCGCCAAGAATAATGATCGCCAGAATAAAGATGGATTCGAAGAGGACAAAGCTGGAGGGATCAACGAAAGTGATGTAAGAAGCAAAGAGCGACCCCGCCACTGCGGCCAAGCCAGCGCTGATCACGAAAATGGTCAGCTTGTAGTGGGCGGTGCGATAGCCGAAAACTTGTAGCGCCTGTTCGTCTTCTCTAATCGCTTTCAAAACTCGGCCGAAAGATGAGTTGACGATAAACCGACAAAGCAAGTAAACCAAGATTGCGATTATAACCGTCAGAATTAGGAACGGGAGATTGTCGCTGAAATTAAGACCAAAGATTGTGGGTCGAGAAATGCCAGGAATGCCGAGCGGGCCACGAGTAACACTCTGCCAGTTGAGAAAAATCGAATAGATAATGATGTTGAAACCGAAAGAACCAAGCGCATAATAATCACCACGAAATCGTGAAAGCACGAACCCAATCAGAAGAGCGAGAATACTTGTGAGTAAAACACCAAGGAAAGTGGCCACAAAAAAATTAAGTCCGGTAGTGGTAAGAAGAACCGCCGTGGCATAAGCACCAAGACCGTAGAAAGCGGCCTGCGTCACACTAAGCAACCCGGTATAACCCACCACGAGATTAAGCGAGAGGCCAAGAATACCGTAAATACCAATCAATATCGCCAGATGAATAAGATAGGGCATTTTATTTTTTAATTAAACCTTGCGGGCGAAAAAGAAGAAAGACAATGAGAAGCGCGAAAGCAATGGCGTCCTTCCATTCGCCAGAGATTTGCCAAATACCAAAATTCTCCACAAAACCAAGAAAGAAAGCGCCGAGCACACCGCCCCAGACACTACCGATTCCGCCCACAATCGCCGCAATAACCCCCTTCAGCAACAGATTCAAACCCATCGTCGGCTCAATACCGGTGTCGAAACCCACCAACAAACCCGAAAGCCCGCCAATCCCCGCAGAAACAAAGAAAACGAAACGAATAATTTTGTTGGTGTTGATGCCCACCACTCGTGCCACCTCCTCGTCATCACCCACCGCCCGAATAGCTCGACCAAAACGAGTGTACTTGAGAAAAACTCCCAGCAACAACATAACCACTATGGCAGTACAGAGGATGATGAGTTGAATCTCGGTAATCGCCCCGCCCCAAACTCCGTAAACCTTACTCCCCCCAGATGAGAGCGTCTGGAACTGGCTTGAGAAAATTATCGCGATAACCGCTTGCAACATGGTGAAAACACCGAGTGAGGCCACGAGCAAAACCATCGTACTCGCTCGGCGTGCGCGCAAGCGACGATAGACCAGCACATCGGCGAGCACGCCAATGAGTCCGGCCACCACAATCGCCACCAGAATACTCAGTGGTAAATTAACGCCATGCAGTTTATACAACCAGAAAACGGTGTAGCCCCCGACCGCCGTAATCGCCCCATAGCCGAGATCAAAGAAACGCGTGGTGCTATAGATTAGATTGAAGCCAAGCGCGACCATACTATAGATCGCGCCGGCAATAATACTATTGAGGATTAGTTGCGGTAAGATGCCCACGAAATTTAACCGGCCAACTCCGTCTTTCCATTCTTAATAACCTTCAAGACATGGCCACCCGCACGATCACCGTTCGCCCCAATCGTCACAAGACCAGAAGCACCAGACCAATCCTTAATTGTTCGAGACCAGCTGGCCAACTTCTCACCATCCGTACCAACAGCTCTCACGCCATCGGCAATGAGATAGACCATATCGTACTCCGTTTGAGCATAACTCTGGAATGGGGGCTCTTCCCCATATTTCGCTTTGTAAGAAGCGAGCATCTTCTGGAATTTCTCGTTATCCGGATCAACACCGAACTCAGCCGCCGCCGCCCCCTCTAGAATGTCTTTGTTATTTGCCACCGTTTTAGGATCGCCACTAAGCGCATCATTAACTAGAAGCTTGGGCTTCCAATTCAAATCCTTAAGCTGACGAAGAATCCTCTCGCCATTGGCGGGAGTTTGCGGGTCAACGAAAAGAGCATCTGGATTCTGACCCTTCAATTTCGTTAGCGAAGAACGAAAGTCGGTGGCATTCGGTAGAAATTCTTCTTTCACCGTTTCCCCACCAAGTTTCTCAAAGTTTTCACTGAATGCCTGATAATTACCGAGAGCATAGTCTGACTGCTCCTGTATAACTGCCACCTTTTTCCAACCTTGTTCGCTGGCGTATTGGGCTAGCACCATGCCCTGAGTAGCATCACTGGGGTAATTGCGGAAGAAAAATTGACTTTTCCCCGTCAAATCTGGAGTACTGGCGCCCGAAGAGGTTAGCAAAACCTTCGCGCCTTCGGCAATTGGAACGACAGAGAGCGTCTCCCCACTACAAAAAGTTGTTAAAACCTTAACGCCATCGACGTTGATTAATTTTTGAGCGGCATTGGACGAGGTTAAGCCCGTACACTTACCGTCTTCATAAATCATCTCCAACATCCGGCCATTCACGCCTCCGGCATTATTAATCTCTTCTACGGCCAAAGACATCATATTCCTCGCTGGTTCTCCATAAGCCACGGCATCACCCGTGAGTGGTCCGATAAAACCAATCTTAATTGGCCCAGTCTCCACCTCCACCGTGTCTGCGGTCGGTTGAGAAATCTTCTGGCCCCAGTAAGAAAGTCCGGCGACCAAAAGAACAAGAATAATTAGGCCAAGAATGGCCTTAGCAAAGTTACTCATAATTAAAAATTGACTAATTGATAATTTATAGGTTCTACTACAAACACCTCGTCATTATATCATTTCCTCCAGTTTTGCGATATCCCGCTCGATCTTGATGAGACCAGAGCGAAAGAAGTTGGGCCGACGAACCTCCACACCAATCTGGGCAAAAATATCTTCTGGCGAAGCGCTGGCCCCGGAAGAGAGAAACTGTCTAATTTTCTGCTCAAAACCATTATCCTTCTGGTATTCAGAGTAAAGTGCGCTGGATACTAGTTCACCAAAAGCGTAAGAATACACGTAAAAGAAATTACGCAAATGTGGCCACTGAACGAAAAAGTAGCCGTCATTCTCGCTTAGCTTAAAGAGCGGCCCGAGATAAGCAGACATATGCTGATTCATGAGTTGGGAAATCCCCTCTTTCGGTAAACTTCCTTTCGCCCTAATCTGCCTGTGCAAATCTAGTTCGAAATTGAAACAAGCAACCTGACGAAAAATAGTCTGGACAGAATCACCAATCCGGTCATGAAGCGCGATGACTTTTTCAGCTGGCGACAGAAGCTGAAAAACTTCATCGAAGGCGAAATTCTCAAAAAGGGTGCTGGCCACCTCGGCGGTGGCGATACTATGTCCGCGATAGAGCGGTGGCTGTTGATTGGAAAACTTAGCGTGGATGGCGTGCCCCAGCTCATGCGCCAGTGTCATCACCGATTTGAAATCAGGTAGATGGTTGAGCAGAACAAAAGTCGGCAAACCCTCCTGCGAGGAACAGTACGCCCCGCCTTGCTTGCCCACACCAGGAAAGACATCAACCTGCCCCCGCTCAATCATCTCATCAAAAGTGCTGGCGTAAATTGGATTGACCCTAGTAAATGCTCGGCGAATAATCGCAACCGCCTCAGAGAAAGGAATCTCCTTCTTCGTCTTGCCAATCGGCGCCGCACGATCAGCGTAAGTAAGTGTCTTCAAGCCCAACATCTTCGCCTTCGCGCGATAGAAACGGTGGGCGATGGGAAAATGTTTCGTCACTGTTGCGATAAGATTTCTCACTGTTTCTGGTTCGTTCTGGTAACCGAGCACAGTGGCCGAGAACGGTTCAGGATAACCCCGCAATTCATCATTAATTTTCTTATTCAAAACGAGAGCATTCAATTCACTTTCAGCAAAATCGGCAATCGATTTGAGCCTCTCGCCAACTTGTTCGTGGAGGGCCCGACGCCCTCGTGTGGGTAATGAGTGAATCTTTCCCACCGCTTCCGCCAATGGCACGCTCTTCCCCCGCCACTTCACCTCCTGTTTGGAAACCATCTTCTCATTACCACGAACCCAGAGTTCAGAGGCAGGCAAACTCTTGAGATTCAAGATTTTTTCCTCGGCCTCGGACAAAACATGTTTACTTTCCTCGAAGACATTTCTCAAGAAATAGCGATAGGGCGCGAGAGCTTTGCTCTTCAAAAATTTCTTCTGGTCCGACAATTTAATTCTCGCCAGGGCAACGGGAAAAAAGGTAATCAGATTACCGCTCTTGGTATAACGCTGGGAGAGAAGATTCAATCTTGCCTCCACCGAAGTATCGCGACTATCCAAATCTTGCTGGTAAGAAAAATAGGCATACGGCTTGGCGAGGGCCAAATCGTTTAACCTTTCGAAATCTTTTAGCGCCAAGGCCAAACTCTGTTCCTTCACCAGATAATCTTTCTTGCCAGCATAACGCTTGGCAAAATCGGCGTAAGCCTTCTCCATTTTCTTCAAATCACCCTCAATCCTCGGGTCATTGTTGCCGTCGTACAGAAGCTTGAGATTCCATTTCGTTTTCATCTTATCGCCGATTGTAGCATAAAAAAACCGACCCAGGAGAAAAGATGTGATCTTCTCTGGGTCGGTAAGCGTGTTTCCTTGTCTGCGGTGCTCTCCTCGTTGGCAGTTATGTCCGGAGATCGGTAGAGAGTGGTGGGCAACGGCAGGAGGACAAGGAAAAACTCTCTGATAGAGATTGTAGCACCACGCCAGAAAATGTCCAGCGTATTAGGATTTGATCTGATATTTACCAGCGCCGGCACCAACAACAGCAATGAGCCCGGCCAGAACCGCGAGAGGCATACTATAAGCCGCGAAACCTGCACCATTAGTGAGAATAACGGCCACAATCATAACGACAGAGAGAAAGATGGCTGCCATCTGCGCCCACAAACCAAGAATCAACATCACGCCACCAATCAATTCACCGTAACCAACAATGTAGGCAAGAAAAGCAGGGATGCTCATACTGCTAAAAAACCCGATTGTCGCCGGCATGTCAGAAACCTTATTCCAACCCGCAACGACGAAAATGATGCCTAGTAGCACCCGACTAATAAACAGGGCGGTGTCCGCCGATAATATATTTTTGTTCATAGTTTCAAATCTATCATATAATATGTTAGCGTGGAAGTACCTTGCCGGGTCGTCTAATGGTAGGACATATGCCTCTGGAGCATAGTATCGGGGTTCGAGTCCCTGCCCGGCAGCCAACTAGTGAGAGTGACCGAGACGGGTCAAATCGCTATATTCTACAAAGCATTTTTCAGAACGAGTTTTAAACTCAAAATTCTGCATTTTTCTCAAAACCAGAATATCCATATTCTAGGCCGTCTATTTGGTTCGAGTCCTAGATGGTTTCTACCCCAAACTGAGCTTTTTATTTTCCAATATCAATCTACTCCTCAAGTGCACCAGCAGTTCTCGCTTCTCCATAATTGTTCCTTCCTGCAGTAGGTATTTGATGTAGTTTCTGATATCTACTTCTGTCACCGACTCTTTTTGCCTTGTTGCCTTAAGTACCCCAGTTCTGAACCTGTTATATCGCTTTAGTTCGGCCTCGATTTTTTCCCTAAGCCCAAGTTCATCTAGATGTATTTCGTCGAGAATTCTGGCCATTTCCTTGATCAGGTCGTTTTCATTGATGCATCTGTTCCGGCAGTTAATATCGCGGCTCTTGGTACACATATAGTAGACATGGCGATTTACTGAACCGTCTTTGAGTTTCTTGAACTTCTCGTCAGCGGTGACTCCCGAGCCACATAACCCGCACCGCATGATTTGTGTAAAGGCGAATTCCTTACCCTCCGTTCTGGTTACATATCGTTCTTTAAGATTATTCTGCACCGCGTCAAATAAATCTTTGGTAATCATCGGTTCGTGTTTGCCTTGATACCATTTACCGCTTCCTTTCGGGTATTCAAATGTGCTGTAGTAGAAATGATTGTTGAGAATGACGTACACGTTACTGAGCGTCAGGAATTTATTGCCAACTGTCTTGAATTTTATTTCGTTCTTGAGCCAGCGATATATCTTCCGCCCACTCCAGTTTTCGTACGCCACCTTCTCAAACATTTTCCGTATAGCATATCCACGTTTCGGATCGATGATGACGTGGCATTTCATACTGCGATCGGGGTGGCTTAAGTAGCCAGTTGGCGCTGGGGCCGGCCACATCCCCATCTCACATCGTGCTCGAAGGCCACGCTTTACGTTTACTCCTTTCTGGTCATTCTCAAGCTTGCCCTGGGCTCCGAGGATCATGAGTAGGAATTTCTCATTTGGGTTATCAGTGAACTTCTGTCCGAATGTTCGTATCTCGTAAATTTTCTTCTGATCCATCAGGTCCACAATTGCGCCCAAGTCCCCGGCGTTTCTACTAAGTCTGTCTGGGGCCCACGCAAGAATAGCATTGAACTGTTCGGCCCGAATTTTCTGAATCATCTGGTTAAATACGGGGCGCTGGCCTGTAGCTTTGGCCGAATGACTTTCACGCAGCACCTCAACGATTCGCAACCCCTCACGATTCGCCAGTTGCTGCATCTCTTTCACTTGGGCTTCGATTGAAAGTGCCTGTTTTTCATCGCTCTCAGTACTCTTGCGAGCATAGAGGCAATACCTCGTTTGTTGATGTATTT
>JADLCI010000003.1 GCA_020847275.1 Candidatus Nomurabacteria bacterium | reverse complement strand
TGTAGTAAAGCTTCTGGGGTCTTTTCGTCTATCTGCAGGTAACCGGCATCTTCACCGGTATTGTATTTTCACCGAGCTGCTCCTCGAGACAGTTCTCCAGTCATTACGCCATTCGTGCGCGTCAGAACTTACCTGACAAGGAATTTCGCTACCTTAGGACGATTATAGTTATCGCCGACATTCACCAGGGCTTATATCAGCCAGCAATACATCTTGCGACATATCACCACCGATATTTAACCTTTTGGCATTGGTCAGGCGTCACCCCCTATACATCCTCTTACGAGTTCGCAGGGAGCTGTGTTTTTGGTAAACAGTTGCCAGAGAGACTTTAGCTGCGGCCCCCATTGCTGGGGGCAGGCCTTATTCCGAAGTTACGGCCGCTTTTTTGCCGAGTTCCTTGAGGAGCAATCACTCGTTCGCCTTGGTCTACTCGACCTGACCACCTGTGTCGGTTTGCGGTACGGTTGCCCGCTGGTAAGCTAGAGACTTTTCTTGGAAGCTTGCTTTGCTTTGTTCCTCCACCCGAAGGTGAAAGTTCTCGCAACGCTTGAGATTGTCATTGAAGACAGGGTCCCGGATTTTCCTGGGACCCACTCTCACGCAACGAACGTAAATCCAATAATACGCAGAGCATACTAAACTCCGTCATCTCTTCGCCCAGCGGACAGTTAGGGAATATTAACCCTATGTCCATCGCCTGCGGCTTGCGCCATCGGCTTAGGCCCGACTAACCCTTGGCTGATTATCATTGCCAAGGAAACCTCGGTCTTTCGGCGTCCCGGTTTCTTACCGGGATTGTGGTTACTTGTGCCAACATTCTTTCTTCCGGCCACTCCACCACGCCTCACGACGTGGCTTCACAGCAGACCAGAATACTCTCCTACCGCTCCCTACTTACGAATAAGTAGAAAGCCCGCACCTTCGGTACTATGCTTAGCCCCGATTATCTGCGGCGCAAAATCTCTTGATGAGTGAGCTATTACGCTTTCTTTAAAGGATGGCTGCTTCTAAGCCAACCTCCTCATTGTCAGAGAAATTTCACCTCCTTAAGTGCACTTAGCATAGATTTAGGGACCTTAGATAGCGATCAAGGGCTGTTTCCCTTTTGACGAGTGGAGCTTAGCCCCCACCGTCTAACTGCCTAGTAGTGGCCGCGAGTATTCGGAGTTTGATTAGTCTCACGAGCTTTCGCCCTGTTGAGACCATCCAGTGCTCTACCCCTCGCGGGTAAACTAGACGCTAGCCCAAAAGCTATTTCGGAGAGAACCAGCTATTACCAGGTTCGATTAGCTTTTCACTCCTTACCACAAGTCATCCGATAGTGTTGAACGGCTAAACGGTTCGGGCCTCCATCTGTCTCTCGACAAACTTCACCCTGCTCATGGCAAGCTCACCTGGCTTCGGGTCTAATGTAGATTACTAAAAAATTAGAAGCCAAGCTTCAGCTTCTAATCTAATATTCGCGCTATTAACACTCGGTTTCCCTCTAACTCCACCCCAGAAGGGCTTAGTTCGCAGTCTACATTAACTCGTTGGCTCATTCTTCAATAGGCACGCGGTCACGGACCGCACTCTATGTACTACCAAAACTTTCGTATTGAATAATGGACCCGACCTCCTCAAGGGAGGTCGGGAGTGGAGATGACATGAGGTTGTCGCCTAGTCGGTGCTCGTGCGCACGACCCCGCCCTGACACTGATGGTCCTTTGGACAAGGTGAAGCCACCAACCTACAATCCACATCTTCATCCACTATTCAATACAAAAGCTAATACACAGGGTGCGATCCGCTCCCACTCCTTGTAAGCAGATGGTTTCAGGTCTATTTCAATGCCCTCACCGGGCTACTTTTCACCTTTCCCTCGCGGTACTAGTTCACTATCGATCTCTAAGAGTATTTAGCCTTGCCGGTTAGTTCCGGCGGATTCCTCCAAGCTATTCGTGTCCTGGAGTACTCAAGAATCAGTAACTGAAGAGATGTTTCATTTTCGCTTACGGGACCATTACCCTCTATGGTTTGGCTTCCCAGCCAATTCAGCTAACGAAACATTTTATCACTCTCTCAATATAAATTGCGTTACTGCCTTACAACCCTCCTTCTTGATTGCTCAAGAAAAAGTTTGGGCTCCTTCCTTTTCGCTCGCCGCTACTAAGGAAATGTCAATTGATTTATTTTCCTCCGGGTACTGAGATGTTTCACTTCCCCGGGTACGCTTCCCAACATCAAGTGCTGAGATTATCAGCTCTTCGCTGACAGAGTTTCCTCATTCGGACATCTTCGGATCAAAGGTTGCTAGGCACCTCCCCGAAGCGTATCGCCGCCACGCCGCGTCCTTCATCGCCTCTTAGAGTCAAGGCATCCACCGTCTGCTCTTGATTTCCCATTAGGAAATCTAAAAACCATTAATTTTCTTTATGATTGCTTTTGTTATTTTACCTGCACACCTCCAGCCCAAGTAAAGACCCTCGTCTCGCCCGTCTCTCCGACGGGCAACTTTGCGACTGTGGTGGCATTCTGTTGTCAAAAAACTGACATTTCTGAAAGAAAAACCGCCTCTCTGGGCGGTGGAAATAGCGAGTCAAAAACTGGCTATTAGCGCCGCTCCAAAATTTGGTTATTCTGACTAAACATACTGATAGAAGCTAGTATATACGAAAGAAAAAGGCCGTCAAGTCTGATGACTGACGGCTTTGGGTGGATAAGGTGGGGATAGTTAGTTGTAGCAAATGTAGCCAAGGACAAGAAGACTAATGAGTAGAACCAACCACCCCAGCAACGATTGCCACCTGGAAACTGAATCGCCTGTGATACCATTCATTTTCTATACCTCCCAAAAAGAGCTAACACTGATCAAACTGACGCTAATTCAAAAACTACCACAAACAAAACACCCGCACAAGGCGGGTGTTTTTTGAGAATTTAAGCGAGGTAGAACTAGAAACTTAGTTGTGGCTCTTGCCACCAATATCGTGGCGCAATTTCTCGATATAACGAGCCGCTGCATCGCGACCACCGAGACCGAAAGATAGTCCCCCAGCAAGGGCGAGCATCGCCACCAAGCCAGTGAAAAGGGTCTGGAGAAGAACCACTGCCACCTGCAATTGAAGAAGCGCCGCAATGAAACCGAAAATCCAGATGGCCCAACGAGCAATCCCCCCAGCCAGATGCGCAGACGGCATCATCGCCGCCTTGGCCATACCGGTCACAATCTTCTGCATCGCTTCACCAATGATGCCGGCAAGAATCAGGATAAGAGCCGCCACAATCACGTTTGGTAGATAACCAAGCACGATTCCCCGAAGGAATTCCGTTACCTGATTGAGACGCAGGACATCTGCGGCCGCAACGAGAAAGACCACAACCACAAACCACTTCACCAATCCACCAATGAAGGCACCGGCATCCAATCGGAAACCAGCGCGGGACATCAAGTCACCCGTACCAATTCCTTCAAGAGCCTGATCAATCTTAATGGCCTTGATGATCTGTGCGACCCAGCGGCCAAGCACAGAACCCACAAGCCAGCCGAAGACGAAGATGATGATTGCCACCAAAACATTCGGAATGAAAGAAATCACGCCCCACCAAAGATTCTGGAAGGAGGCGCTCAAAACATTACTCCATGTATCAAGTATCATGTACGTTTAAGTTAAAACTAATAATTATCGAATAATACCCAAATCATAGCACTTTTAAGCCTCAAAATCAATGTCCTGTGGATAACCCCGTCAAACTTACTGGCGGATTCAGCCGGTCTAGAATGACGCTGTGCGGATAGTCGAAAATATCACGCACAAACTTATCACAAGCATTCATTCGATATTGGAAATCCGAAGTGTCTAAGACAGCATAGTTTAACTCCTTACCAATTTCCGCTTCTAAATCCTTCACCGCCCGACCAATCAATGTTCTTTTCAAATGATTGCCGACAACAAGGAGATCCGTCCGGCCATCATCGTCGTCTAGGAAAACGCCAGCAATAATGAGTAGGTTAATCTTGCCCGCCCGAGCAAACTGCTGAATAAGCCGCTTCTTCCGATCCAATAGATCGTTCTTCAGAATACTCTTGAGTGGTGGAATCAGTGGAAACTGGGTGTCCAATTGCCACACCTTCCCCGTAGTCCGTTTCTTAGAAAGAAGGAAGCCGGTAGACTCGAGCAATCTCAATTCTTTGTTCGCCGCTGGTACGGCCATCTTGCTCCGTTTAGAAACCTCGCGCGCACCCAGAATTAGCTCCGGATTGAGCAAGAATAGTCGCATCACCTTGACCCGATTTATCCCTCCGAACAATTTTCCCAGCATTTCCATTATCGCCGATTATAACATAGCCGCATAAAATTAACCCCGTCTCGCTAGCGCGAAGACGGGGTTAGAGGTTACAAGGTAGAAGCAAGAAGGTTTAGCCCGAAACTGCTTCACGGGAGCGAAGGCTATCGCGCGCGTGGCCGCGAGGCGTCCAACCGACGTAGAACTCGCGGCTGTCCGGGTCCCAGCTCGCGCTCGGCACGCCGCCATCAGAGTAACTGGAACCGGAACAGAGGGTCCAGTTCTTCGTGTCCAAGCATTCCTTCGTGGTGACATAGTAGCCGAGGAAGAGGAGGAGATATTCTAGCAAGGTGATGCCAGAATGATTCTGCTCCTTCAGCTGGTCGGCCGAGAGGTTCTTGAATTCCTCATCGGCTTCTACTCGGCGAGCCACTTTGACCGTGTAGGCTCCGTTCTGGGGATGACGGTCGTTCCTGATGACACACTTGTCCAAGTCCTCGGTGTAGAGCTTGCAGGTGATGCCGAGACGACGGAGAGTGGCGATAACCAGATTGCCGGTTACTCCTTCCAGCACCGGTATGTACCAGAAGTCGTCATCACGATTGATGATGGCCCCCGGGACGTTTAGACCTAGTTCACGATAGGTGGCGAGCCAGTCGATGGAGGGGAGGGTGTTCAGCCCCAGAATCTTGCGAAACTGTTCTCGATTCACCTTATCCATGTTGCCGTCCAAAAGGTCGGACAGTAAACCTCGCTCGAAAAGAGCCTGAATCTGCTCGCGGGAAATATTCTTCTCCTGCGCCAAATTCAACAATCTCACCGCCTGATCTAGGGTTGGCTTTGACATGGCCAAGTCCTCTCTACCTGCTTTGCAGGTTTTAAGCTTCGCTTCCAGTAGGCCAACAAGGTCTACTATGGCGAGCCGCTAACAATGTACTTCTGCATCTACTCTATAATATAGCACCATCCTTGTCAAGCATCAAAAAAGGCCTGTTTCTTGGCCTTTTTTGACGTCATTTTTTGACGTCATTTTTTGACTAGAATTATTTCAATTCTACCTGTCCACCAGCCTCCTCAACCAATTTCTTGATATTTTCAGCGTCCTCCTTCTTCACGCCCTCTTTCAAGAGAGCCGGCGCACCATCAACCAAATCCTTTGCCTCTTTTAGACCAAGACCAAGAGCCTCCTTCACTACCTTGATCACTTGGATTTTCTTATCCCCACCAGATTTCAAGTGGACAGCAAAACTATCCTTCTCTTCCACTGCGGCACCGCCAGCCGCTGCACCAGGGGCCATCATCATCGCTGAAGCCGATACACCAAACTTCTCTTCGAGAGTCTTCACTAATTCGTTCAGCTCCAACACGCTCATCTTCTCAATTTTCTCAATTAAATCTGCGAATTTATTTTCCATATTATTTTATTAATTTTTAACTTTTAAGCTGGTTGCTTCTCACTCACCGCCCGTAGAACCATCGCGAAACGCTGGATTGGCGAGTTGAACAGGTTCAACAGTCGAGCCAGAAGCACCTCACGCCCCGGAATTGATGCGACCTCTAGCATCAACTTCGAGTCGGCATACTTTCCCTCAAAAACTCCGCCGATTATTCGTAGATGCTCAGCGTGAGTCTTGGCGAAATTCTGAACTTCACGAGCGGGAATGAGCGAATCATCACCATAAACCAGCGCCACTTCTCCGTCCAATTCTGGCATATCACCAGTAATCTTACTTGCGCCCAATGCTCGCTTGATTAAGGTCTTCTTCGCGACCATAAGTCCGACTCCTTCGGCCCGCAAACTTTTACGCAATTCGGTTGTTTCCCCCACCGATAAACCGTGAAAGTTTACGAAGACGATTGATTCCGCTGGCACCACGCGCTCAGCAAGAGTTTTCACAATATCTACTTTTTTCTCCTTACTAATTGGCATAAATAGAAATAAAAAATAACGACTAAAAAGCCGCTAGTCAACCTCGGTGGGACTTATTGAATGCCCACTGTCTCCGGCTTATGTTTCAATGCTAGCGTAATCAGTTTAAGCCGTCAAGTAGGTAGATTCCCAGGAGACCAATGATAATGATCAGAAGAAACCCCATTGTCATATGCCAGAAAGATTTATCAAAGTATTTCATAACCAATTCAACGAGAGAATATCCTCTGCCACCACGGTTTTTCTTTCTCCCCCCCTAAGATTATCGTATCCCCCGGTCGATCCGAACCAGACATTGAAGCTAACGTCTGCCAATTGGTGTTACTAGAAGAAAACTCCCCAGCAACTGAAGAGGAATTCCGTTTCAGATCAGCCGTCTCCCCGACCGCTTCGCCACTAGAGACAATCAGTTTCTCGGAAATTGTACCCGCACCAATTGTTTGTGGTTGAGTGCTGAAAACTAAATCAGAAACAGCAAGGACTGGCGTCGCCGAAAACCCCAAGACTAGGGTCACCAGAAATATCTTCATCTTGCTCATTCTAGTAGAAGCCATATTTCGCCTGTGCTACTATCTTATTTTCCCGATCGTAGAGAGTGATTGTTTCGCGGTCTCTGGCCCACACCTCCCAAGGTCGGTTGAGGTGAATTCGCCACTCATTTTTATAAAAATCGGCACGAGAAGAGAAGGCCGCGACACAACCATTATAATTAAAGTTCTGTTGCACAAAAGCGCGACAGGCACTGGTGAGCTGATCTCTATATCCGTCAACATAGTCCAAGCCGTCTGTTCGCCTTTCAAACTTCGGCGTTCTGCAGGCACCAAGACCGGTGAGATATTGATAACATTCGTTAGCCACGCCACTTGAGGCGGGCCAGTCTCGCGGTAAGGGACAAGAACTCCAGAGCGTTGGAGAAAAATTCGTATATTCCATCTCCTCCAGATAACCAGAGCAAATATTAGTCTGGAAATTCAAAAGCGGTGGAAAATAACCCGTACTCGGCAAACTTCCACTCGTAATAAAAACTTCACCACCCTTCGGAATAATCAAATTACCATCAGCCAGATTGTTTCCCCCGCTTCGAAAAAGTTTAGTCACGAGCGGAATGACGGCGACATCAGGCTTCAGTGAAGTCAGTGACCCATTCACGTCATACGTTCTTTCTCCTTTACCATTAGTAAGATACCAACCAGTAATGTTTACGGGTTTTTCTCCTCGGTAAACAATCGAGATATACTCGCGATTTGATTGTGATTCATACTGCGCATTGCCCTGGTTAATGGAAAACTGTCCGAAATAGGTTGAACGATTATCGGTAGGAACCAAACTAGTATCGGGATTTGAATTGTAGTCGTAATAATTACCGCCAGCAGTGCCTGAAGGATTGCTGGTATTTGGGTTGTCGGGTGAATAAGAAACCGAAACATCAGAATCCAATCTCTCGGGAGGAAGAATGAACGGGCCACTAGTCGCTTCTGGACTACTTCGGCCACCAGTAACAAACCAAGCAAAGCCGAGCAAACCAACCATAATCACTAACCACCAGAAATCCGACTTTGCTTCCCCTGCTGCCATAATCTCCTAATTTTAGCACAAATTAACTTTACAGACACAAAAATCCCACACAGAAATGTGTGGGATTTTTGTTTAACTTATCCGATCAGCCAAACGCTGATGTCGGGATTAAGTAAGTTAGAAGGTCGCCTGAGCCTTAAGGCCTCCGAGACCAGTGCTCAAGTTGCTAGTTGCGTTCGTACTAGCTGCACCTTGGGTTCCAGCCGTGGCTGAAGCACCAAAGTAGATGCCAGTGATCGACAACTGATGAGGACCGGTTGTTCCGGCTGTCTGCTTAACTGCTCCGACAGCGGAGAAGGTTCTTGAAGCCCCAGACTGAATGGCGTAGGAAGCTGATGTATCACCAGAATCCTCTGTTGGGTTGCTAACGTTCAAGATTGTGATTGTGGACGAGGCGGACGTAGGAGAGGTGCTCGTCGCGAACATTATACCCGGAGTCTTACTGACATAGACAGCATTGTTGCCTGTGTTGGTAAGAGTGAAGGTGAATGTCGCACCACAAATGGCGTTAGGGCCTTGTGTAACCAGAGGGTTACAGTTGCCAATAGCAGCAGAAGCGTTGGAAATACCAACCCCTGTCTGCAAGAAAGTGCGGTCAGCTGATGTAACATTTCCAGCATTAGACACAGTGAGTGTGTTGAAGTTTGTGTCGATACCAGAGATGCTAGCGGCTACCAAAGTGGAAGAAGCGGAAACACCGCCTGAGGTGTCAGCGCCGGCCACATTAGCAGTCAACTTGAAGTCTACCCATTGATCAAGCGGTAGAGGAACCTGCATGTTGGTGAAGGTTGTGCCTCCAGCCACCAAGCTGTTCGCACCGTAGCTCAAGCCATTGGCCTCAAGTCGAACATTGCTGAACAAGGTTGTTGTAGCAACGGTTGTACTGCGATTAAGATTGAAGCTTAGGTTATTAAGCGTAGAACTGGTGTTCTGTGACTTGATTCGGAAAATACCAAGAAGGACATTTTCCGTTTGAGTCGTACCAGCAGCCACTGTCTGGAAACCAGCTAATGGACTGTTGGAACTGATACTGGTGTAGATATCACCGTTAGAACCCGTTGTTGGTAGGGTGAAGGTGAAGTCAGCAGTGTCACCAATGGTTTCACTGAAGCCTTGACCATTGACGGTTCGAAGACCGCCGCTTGGGATATCAAGAGTAACGGTCTGGCCAGTGATCTTGTCAGAAGAGGCCAAAACGCTAACCGCCACAACCAAGTGGAGGTCAGTACCTGGACGAACAACGATGTTCAGGTTATCGAAGCGTACG
This sequence comes from Candidatus Nomurabacteria bacterium, assembly GCA_020847275.1. Taxonomy (NCBI): domain Bacteria; phylum Candidatus Nomuraibacteriota; species Candidatus Nomurabacteria bacterium. The sequence goes on along the minus strand of JADLCI010000003.1, from coordinate 13,331 downwards.
CGGTAATCAGAACCAACCGTAACTTCTGTTGCGTCCGCAGAGCTACTCAAGTTTTTGGTAGCAAGCACATTGCCGTTACCATCCTTGAGCATAACCTTGGTCAAAGTGAGCCATGGTCGCTCGCTGAACTTAACTTCTGCCCGATTGATTGAGACTGGACCGCTAGTGGCCTGAAGTTTCGTAGACAAAACATCTCGTGTTTCGCCTTTCTTAACTGCTGTACCACTACTTACAAGAGCTGAAGCTCCGATCGTGATGGAACCATCGGTACCATCAGCGGTAAGGCCACCAGTCGTGGTAGCACCAGAGCAAGCCTGACCAGTTGTAGAACTGAAGCCAGAAGTGCTGGTACAACCAGGAACTGTTGACATCACACCGGCGCAAGGCTGCCCAGTAGTTGTGCTGTAGCCAAAAGCGCTAGTACAACCAGCTGGAAGACCGGCTGGAGTCATTGAATCGCTAGGAGTCATTGCGCTCATGCTATTGACTGCCGCGCGGCTCTTAGGACCGAAGTAACCAGAAGCTGGGGTAATGCCAGCAGATGTCTGCCAAGCCATCACCGCACTCTTCGTTAGATTACCGAAGTAACCCATAGCCGTACCAGCTGGCATTGTGAGGAAACCCTTAGACACTAGAAGTGACTGAAGAGCACTCACATCAGCACCCGTAGAACCGATCGTTAGATCAGCGTTGAAGGTGTAGCCAGAGCCAGTGGAACCACCTGTAGTGGCGCCATCAACAAGACTCATTAGTGAAGCAGACTGAGCGGGAGTGCAAGAAAGCACTGCGCAAAGTTGTGCCACATCGGCAGAGGACAAAGCGCTAGCGCTTGAAGCACCAACACTGAAGACCATGGCGACAACCGCCAAGCCGATAAGTAATTTCTTATAATTCATATTTTATTCAACCTTTAAATTAATACTAATAAACTAACGGAAACGAAAACATTTTATTATCCCATCAAGCAATCGGCGCTAAACTTTCTCGACGAGGCCTAGCGCAAACCGAGAGACGAGTTAATAAACAAAAGGATTTGGAGCGTGACAGAGTATTCGGTTGTCAAAGGACTAGCCGTAACGCTAATTATAGCTAGCCACCCGAAAGACCGCAAAGACGGACTTTGTGGATAACTGGTCGCCAGTCTAGCACAAATAGACCTAGACGGTCAAATAACGGCTCCAGCGTCTTTCCCCCTCTTTCTTCAATGCGCCAGATCGGACCAATTCGGCTAATTCTCTCTGCACTGTCTTACTGCTCACATCTGGTACCGCTCGGGCAATGTCAGCAATGGAAATAGGCCCATTTTGCTTGATAATTTTGAAAATAGTATCTCTGCGGTCACTGTTACCGGCGTGTAGTTTGGGAGATAATTTTGCCCCAGAAATCAACGTTTCTTGCTCAAAACTAAGCTCTTTCTCGGAGACCAGTCTATCTTTAAAATAATCATACTCACGTTTGAGTATATTCAAGTTCATCTCGGAGGCATTCGGATTAAGTCGGACAATATTAATCAAGGACAAAATTTGATTGATATGAGACAAAACGACCTGATCCAATAGAGATAAAGCCTTGTCCCTTAGACGCCATTTGAGTGGGTCAGAATCATTTAAGAAATCTGTAATTAAGTATACAGCCGAGGCCAGTTTCTCTAATTTTAATCTGTCCCTTTGATTGTCTTTTTGGCTGTCCATTAGATTGTCCTTTATTATATATCGGACAAGATTAGCGGTCAAGTATTGAGCGGTGGTATAATTTCCCAATGTCCAAGGGAAAAAAGCCTAACACTGGGAATCCCCGCATGAAAGATGAGACCAAACACGGCGTCATTGCAGTCGCCTGTTTTGCTGTTGCTATCTTTTTCCTACTTGCCCGTTTTGGCTACGCTGGTGTTGTAGGTAATTCAACCTACCATGCACTGGATAGTCTGTTTGGCGTTGGGTTCTATGTTATTCCTCTTATCCTTTTCTTCCTTGGCCTCTCCTTCCTTAAATCAATCCGTCCCAATTTCATTCTCTTTCGCTTTCTAGCTGGACTAGTTTTTTTTGTTGCCTTTCTTGGCTTAATAAAGGGTGGCAAAATCGGTAACTACATCGCCCAACCAATCAACCAACTATTCGACACCTACGGTCTTATCCTACTTGGTGCGATTATGTTGATCTCCGTTCTTGTAATCTTTGATGCTAAACCGGACCCCGAAAAACTATCCCCACTTTATTGGTACCAACTCTGGAAAAACGGGCAGTCTAAAAAGACAGAACCAGACGACAAAATAGACGAGATAATCGAACCGAGAATCGCACCGGAAAAAGAGCTGGAAAAAGTCGACAAGGAAAAACCGGAATCGGTGAAAAAATCAGCGTCGGTTGATGAATTCGCCGGTCTCGGTTCAATTATTACTTCTGGACGGAAATATAATGGATCATCTAAGTTTACCCCACCACCTCTATCGCTCCTTGAGCCAGATAGCGGTAAGCCAGGGGCCGGGGACATCAAGGGTAATGCCAACATCATCAAGCGAACGCTCCAGAACTTCGGAATCATTGTGGAGATGGATGAAGTCTCCATTGGGCCATCCATCACTCGCTACGCGTTAAAGCCGGCTGAGGGTGTTAAATTGTCACGTATCCTGGCGTTGCAGAATGACCTGTCACTTGCCCTCGCTGCTCACCCACTCCGAATTGAGGCGCCGATCCCCGGCAAATCACTCGTCGGAATTGAGATTCCCAATAGCACCAAATCAGTGGTGGGTCTGGCTTCGCTTATCGGTAGCAACGAATTTCAAACCTCCCCAGCCGCTCTTCTGGCGTCACTCGGTCGAGGCATCACCGGCGCTTCACATTTCTCTAACATTGCCCGTGCTCCTCACATGCTCGTCGCCGGAGCAACCGGGTCGGGAAAATCAGTCGTCATTCACACCTTCATAACTTCTCTCCTCTATCGCAATCCACCGGACTTACTTCGTTTCATCATGATTGACCCGAAACGAGTGGAGCTTACGCTGTACAACAAAATCCCCCACCTACTTACGCCAGTTATCACTGACCCAAAAAAATCCATCCTCGCTCTCAAGTGGGCGACAAAAGAGATGGAACGACGCTACAGCGTTTTAGAAACTTGCGCTGTGCGTGACATTGCCTCCTTCCATAAGAATTTCGGTAACGACGAGAAAACCGAGAAGATGCCCTATATCGTTATCATCATCGATGAGTTGGCGGACATCATGTCTAGCTACCCACGCGAGTTAGAGAGTGCAATTGTCCGCCTGGCCCAGATGAGCCGCGCCGTTGGCATCCACCTCATCCTCTCCACCCAAAGACCAAGTGTGGACGTGATCACTGGCTTAATTAAGGCCAACATACCAGCCCGAATCGCGCTCCAGGTCTCCTCTCAGATCGATTCGCGAACAATCCTTGACATGGCAGGAGCGGAAAAACTACTTGGCTCAGGAGACATGCTTTATCTGGCGGGCGACATGGGTAAACCAGTGCGCCTGCAATCTGCTTTTATTTCTGAGGGTGAAGTAAAGAGTGTCACTTCGTGGTTGGCAAAGAATTACCAGAATGTCGAGAGTGACGAGATCAGTCTTACTCCCGATAAGGATCCGAGCGTGCTCTTCTCTGCCAATCTAGAAGAAGACGCCGAGAATGGAGATGACGACGACTTGTACGAGGAAGCCCGCGCTGAAGTGATTCGGGCCGGCAAAGCCTCCGCATCCTACCTCCAACGCAAGCTAAAGGTGGGTTACGCCAGAGCCGCACGACTCCTCGATATTTTAGAAGAGCGCGGTGTAATTGGTCCAGGAGAGGGCGCCAAGCAACGCGAAGTATTCGAGAAACCACCTAATGACGAAGGCGTTTTTTAATTGGCGACGTTGGTCCTGGTCTACGATAGTTGGTCTCTCTGTCCTCGTGATAATACTCGGCTATACCTGGTCACGAACAAGTACCCTAATTCGCGGACCCAGATTATCTCTGATCTCACCCACAGAAAACTCCCTAGTTAATGAGCCTCTGATTACGGTTGAGGGTGACGTCGCGAGAGTCGACCATTTACGGTTAAACGGTGGCAAAATCTTCGCTGACAGCTTCGGACACTTTCGAGAACAATTGTTGCTTAGCCCAGGCTATAATATAATTAAGATCGAAGCAGCCGACCGCTTCAACCGTCAAGTTAGACATTTAATTTTTCTATTTTATGATGAAAAAAAAGAACACTGAACCGAAAACCTCTTCAGCCAATATTGCTGACACGATTAAGTCAATCGAAACCAAATTTGGTGAAGGCTCGATCATGAAGCTTGGGGAAAAAACAAAGGTTAATGTCGGTGCAATTTCAACCGGTTCAGTGGGGCTAGATATGGCACTTGGTATCGGCGGTTTACCCCGCGGTCGAATCATTGAAATCTTCGGACCAGAATCATCTGGCAAAACAACGCTTGCTCTTCACGTGGTCGCTGAAGCACAGAAACATGGCGGAGTCTGCGCCTTTATTGACGCCGAACACGCCCTTGATCCAGATTATTCCAAAAAAATTGGTGTAAATACTGATGAACTTTTAATCTCCCAACCAGACTTTGGCGAACAGGCACTCGAGATTGCCGACAGCTTGGTCCGCTCCGGTAAAGTTGACGTCATTGTCATTGATTCCGTCGCCGCCCTCACACCAAAAGACGAGATTGAGGGTGATGTGGGTGCATATCATGTAGGCAAACAAGCGAGGTTAATGTCCCAGGCTCTTCGCAAGATGACGGCAATTGTCGCAAAGAGTAAAACCGTTGTCATCTTTATCAACCAGATCAGAATGCAGATTGGTGTGATGTTTGGTAACCCAGAAACAACACCGGGCGGTAAGGCTTTAAAATTTTACTCCTCTGTTCGTCTGGACATCAGGAGAATTGCACAAATCAAAAAAGGCGAAGAGGTTGTCGGTGGCCGAGTTCGTGTGAAAGTGGTAAAAAACAAAGTCGCCGCCCCCTTCCGTTTGGCCGAGTTTGATGTGCTTTACAATGAGGGAATCTCACCAGAAGGCGAAATTATCGCGCTGGGTGAGAAGCATGGCGTTGTTCAAAAGTCTGGTTCGTCCTACTCTTACGGTGAGGAAAAGCTCGGTCGCGGTTATGATGCGGCCAGAACCTATCTGAAAGAGAACCCAAAAACAAAAAACGGAATCCTGAAAGCAATACTTGAAAAGATTGCCGCGGAGGAGAAAATGTCGTAGGATAGGCAACTATGGCAACAATTGAATATAATGAGGTTAAGGAACGTCGTTTTATCGTCCTTGACGGCGAGCCCTATGAAGTATTGTCCTCCCATGTCTTTCGCAAACAACAGCGTAAACCGGTAAACGCCACTAAACTCAAAAACTTGTTAACCGGCAGTGTCCGAGAACATTCTTTCGGCTCCAGCGACAAGGTAGACGAAGCCGAAATTGAGGAGCGTGAAATCACTTATCTATACAATAATCGTGGCGAATTTTGGTTTTGTGAGGCAAAGGATAAAAGTCAGCGTTTCAAAATAGAGAGCGAAAAAATCGCTGATAAAATAATTTATGTTAGACCGAATGAAAACATTAAGCTTCTGACCTTTAACGAAAAATTCGTGGCGATCAAGACTCCGGTCAAAGCAGAATTACGCGTAAAGGAAGCCGCACCAGCCGTGCGAGGCAATACCGTCCAAGGTGGCAATAAGAAAGTGATTCTCGAAACTGGGGCCGAGGTGTCGGTCCCGATGTTTGTGAACGAGGGCGATACTCTCGTTATTAATACAGAAACGGGAGAATACGTAGAAAGACGAGAAAAGAAGTAGGCTGGATACGATACTTATCGAGCAATAAAGGGCAAGAGGGCGAGGAAGCGTGCTCGCTTGATTGCGTTGGTCAAATCTCTCTGATGACCAGAACAAAGTCCCGACCGACGATGGCTAACAATTTTAGCGTAAGAGTCGATGAAGCGGCCAATCAGGTCTGTCTCCTTATAATCGAGATACTTAATATTGTTTGTACAAAAGTAACACTGTTTCTTGTATATTTTTGTTTCCATGTTTAGTTTTTTAAAATTTAAAATGGTATATCATCGGGATTAATCTCCTCCTCTGGATACTGGATCGTCTTTAAATTATCCGAGCCAGAAGTGGTTGAGTCTTGGTTTACACTCCCACCACCCGAAGAGCCTGAACTATAGCCCGCGCTTGCGTTTTTAGGACCAAACTGTACACGATCAGCCACAATTTCTGTACGATACTGCTTCTTACCATCCTGTGCGTCCCAGGAGCGGGTCTGCAATCTACCCTCAACCAAAACGGAGCTCCCTTTTCGTAAATATTGTGCGACATTTTCAGCCTGAGAACCAAAGACCACACAATTGTGATACTGTGTATCTTCCTGTTTCATTCCGTTCTTGTCTTTCCACACTCGATTGGTTGCGACAGAAAAAGAGCAGACTTTTGTCCCCGAAGGAATCGCCCGTAATTCCGGATCGCGGGTTAGGTTACCGATAACAATGGCCTTGTTAAGATACATGAATTAAATCCTCAATCTCTTTATCAATTGCTGCCTCGGTCATTTTTGCCTCAACCTTAGGGACCGACTCCGCCACTTCGGGTGAATCTCCTTCGACTTGTACGACGCGCGGTTTAGCCGGCACAAGAAGTGCACCCGGAGGCAAGACAATAAGAAGATGTCGAATTAGGACAAGTGACTTCTTCAACCCCTCCTCTAGAGCCGGAATATTCTCTGGGGCGCAGGTAAAAACAATGGCCCCGAAATACGCCTCACGGAAAATGGACCCCTTATGTTCCACTACCTTCTTAATCGGATAAGCTAGGCCACGATGACGGGCCTGAATCTCACTCTTCACTTCAGCCCCTGCTTTTTTCAACAAAGATTTAACATCCTTCTCTACCGTTTGCCCAACCTGCTCCGAAGATACGAGCGGCGAAAGCAAATAACCTAGTTCATAGGTTTTTAATTCATCATTTTTGGGCACGGTAGTCATTCGCGACATCTTAGCAAATCAATTGAAATTAGGCAAGAAAACCCTTTTTGCGTTTTTTAGGGTCTCGGTTGCCACTTCGACATAAGTTAGCCCCTTTATTTCTGCCAATTTTCTTACTATTTCTGGTAAATAACTTGGTTCATTTCTTTTTCCACGATAAGGTATCGGGGCCACGAAAGGGCAGTCTGTTTCGGTAAGGATCATCTCAATCGGTGTATTTTTAATCACCTCATCATAATCTCTGGTAAACGTGATAACCCCACCAAAAGACAAGGTAAAACCAAAATCCAAGAACAACCTCGCCTCCTCCCAAGTGCCCGCAAAGAAATGGGCATTCCCTTTTACCTCCGCTCGAGTCTTCAAAATCTCATACGCCTCACGGTAAGCGTTGCGAATGTGCAACATCAGGGGTTTTTTCAATTCATTCGCCAAATCAATTTGTTGGATAAAAATTTCTTGCTGTTTTCTTTTTTCTTCTTCGGTTTTCTGATGAAAGTAGTCCAAGCCACATTCGCCGATGGCAACAACCTTTTCATTTTTTGCCAGACTTAAATAAACCTCTCGTTCAAAACCTTCGACATGATCCGTTGGATGCAGACCAACTGTCGCCCAGACATTGTCCCGCTCTTGGGCGAGAGACACCGCCAATCGGGAACTGGCCAAATCTGTCCCGACATTAATCATCCCAATCCCCGCCCCATTCGCCCGAGCAAAAACCGCCTCCCGATCATCGTCATATTGCGGAAAGTTGAGATGACTATGGATATCGATAATTTCTAATCCTGACATTTAGTCCTTCCTCCGAAAAAGCGCCTCGGGCATTTTATTTTCACAAATGGCGGTTCTAATTTTCTCGGCCGATGAAGGCATGAACGGCCTTAGCCACATGGCAATTCTGGCAAGCCAACGTAAGACAAGTTTTATATCTTCTTCTGCCTGTGGACGATTGGTCTTTATTAATTCAAATGGTTTGTGATTCTGAATAAAATTATCTACGTCAGAAATATATTTCCATATCGCATCCATTTCCTTATTAAATTCAAAACTATCGATATTTTTCATCTCACCAAATAATTCCTTATCAATTTCAAAATTAACGTCCGATTTTATATTATTTACTTCGGCCATCTTCATCACCCTGCTCACCAGATTCCCCAAACCATTCGCCAAATTAGCGTTGTAGGCTTCTTTGAATTTTTCTAGGGTGAAATCACTATCCTCAAATGGGTTAACGTGGCGCGCAAGATAATAACGGACAGCATCCGTTCCATATTCTTCCACCAGCTTAATTGGATCAATTACATTACCGAGCGATTTGCTCATTTTTTGCCCATCAACATTAATAAAACCGTGAATCACAATCTGTTTAGAGGTCGGTAGACCAGCGGCCAGTAACATCGCCTGCCACATTGCTGACTGCTGACGCAGGTTATCCTTGCCAGCAAATTGGACAGCATTTGGTGATTCTTTTGTCCCCCAAAACTTTTCGAACTTCTCGAGATCGTTAGGCCAACCTAATGCCGAAATATAATTGACCAGCGCATCAAACCAGACAGACATCACGTGATCAGGGTCATTCGGCACTGGCACGCCCCACGGCATCTTGCTCGCCAGTCGAGAGATAGAGAAATCCTCCAATCCCCGTCCAACAAAAGCTTTGATCTCGTTCAAACGTGATTGTGGCAGGACAAAGTTCGGCCTTTCGTAAAGTTTCAATAAATCCTGTTCGAATGCTTTAAACTTAAAAAAATAGTTTTCCTCATCAATTAATTCGACCTCCAAATTAGGATGGATCGGGCATCTACCATCCTCCAGCTCTGATTCAGTTTTTTCCAATTCGCAGCCAACACAATATTTGACCTGATAATTCTTTTTATAAATAAAATTGTTTCTCTCGCAGATCTCCCAGAATCTCCGAGCCGCTTCCATGTGTCCCGGGTCGGTTGTCCTAATGAAATTCAAATTATCACTAAGCCCTAGATGCTTCTGTAAATTCTTAAACTTTTCCGCATATTCATCCACATATTCTTGAGTTGGTCGCCCAAGTTCCTGCGCTTTTTTATAAATCTTTAAACCATGCTCGTCTGTTCCGGTATTGAAGAAAATCTCGTCACCCAACAATAAGTGGTAACGAGCAATGATGTCCGCCTGAACAATTTCTAACGCAAAACCAATGTGAGGTTCCGCGTTCACATAAGGAAGCGTGGTGGTGAGATAAAACGGTTTAGACATTTGCCTTCTCTTGCGTCCGCTCCACCAAGTACTTACTCTTTTCAAAATCACCCAACATCTCCATCATCACGGTCGCAAGTGGCACAGCCAGAAGTAAACCGATGAACCCCGCCAATTGTGCGCCCACAATTAGTGAAATAATGACCAGTAATGGCGGCACGCCGACAATTTTACGAACCACCAGCGGATAAATTAAATGATTCTCGAATTGTTGGATTATGATGTAGAAACCAACGACAACGAGTCCTAGTGTTGGACTAGAGCTGAAGGCCAATAGAACGGCGGGAACCGCAGAAAGAACTGGTCCAAAAAATGGTATGAGTTCAAAAAGAGCGGCGAGAATTGCAAGCAGGAGAGCGTGTTCCACTTGAAAAATGGTAAGCCCAAGAAAAACCAATATGCCAATGATCAACCCGAGTAGAATTTGACCCTGCATCCACATACCAATTTTCTTCTGTGAACGTTGCCATAAACCTAAAACATATTTCTCTTTTGTCACTGGGGCAGCCAAACGAAGAAAACTCTCTATCCCCCGTGGCTGCACCGCGAGATAGAAGGAAATGACGACAACTAAAATTAACTGGAAGAAGCTGCCGAAAACCAGCTTCGCTGTCTCGGCAACTCCGTGTGGAATAGCGGAGAGACCGCTACCCAAACCAGACCAAATGTCATTTGGTGATAGTTTGCCAGCAAAGACGCTGATTGCCCCTGGTGGATTAGAAAAAAGTGGCAAACTACTTAGCTTGTCTGGTAGGCCAGTTACTAGATCAGACAAGTCTGCAATGATAGGAAAGACAAAAACAGGTACCAGAACAGCGAAAACTAAAACGGTGAGAACATAGACCGTAAGTACTGCAAGCACGCGAGGAACATGAAAGCGAGCAAACCAACGTGTAGCGGGCTCCACCGCGGCAGCAATCACGATGGACAACAAGATGACCAGAACCAGATCCAGAAGATAGTAGAGCAAGAAAGCACAAAACAAAACTAGAAGTATCTTAAAAACAGTTCCAGCCGAAATCTCTACCCGAATGCTTTTACCATTTTCCATCATATTACAATTCTATCCCCAAAAACCAGTTTTGTCCATCAAAATAAACCCCTCGCAACAAACACTAGTCTACAAAATTTGCCCCAAATCAAGCACTTTTTGACGAACCTGCTCGCCTGTATCACGCTCCCGCACAGTGACCGTATCATCTTCTAGGGTTTGAAAGTCGACAGTGACACATAATGGTGTCCCAATCTCATCTTGACGACGATAGCGTTTTCCAATGCTCCCACTACCATCAAAAACGACCGACCGGTGTGGATTTTCTTTTTTTAAGGTCTGGTAAATTTCATGGGCTTTATTCATCAAATCTGGTTTATTTTTAAGTAACGGAAAAACGGCACAAGCGACTGGCGCAACGTTTTTATTAAATGCGAGATAAGTTCGTTTTTCCCCACCTAACTCGTCTTCTCGATACGAGTCACAAATGACGGCGAGCAAGATGCGGTCCAGACCGAGGGATGGCTCAATCACATGTGGTAAGAAACGTATTTTGTTTTCCTCGTCAAAATAAGTTAGATCTTGTTTGCTAAATTCTTGGTGTTGTTTAAGATCATAATCTGTCCGATAAGCAAGTCCAGAAAGCTCTTTGCGCCCGAAAGGAAAATCAAACTCAAAATCAATTGTTCTCGTAGAGTAGTGCGCCCTTTCACCATCTGGAACCTCTAATTCGTGTACGGAGCTTTTTATTAAGCCGACCTCTGTGAAATAATCTAAAATCAGCTCCCGCCATTTCATAAAATACTTCTCCCATTCTTCCTCCTTCACAAAATATTCTACTTCCATTTGTTCTAGCTCTCGTAAACGAAAAATAAAATCCCGCGGTGCGATTTCGTTCCGAAAGGCTTTGCCGATCTGAGCAATACCAAATGGTAATTTGGGATGAAAAGAATCAACGATATTCTTAAAGTTCACAAAAATCCCCTGTGCTGTTTCTGGTCGGAGATATGCCGTTTGCGCTTCCTCCCCCGCCCCCACCCTGGTAGCAAACATCGTATTGAAACTTTGCCCATCCGCCAGCGGATCGGTAAATCCAGCCACATGTCCACTGGCTTCCCAGGTCTTGGTGTTCATAATAATCGCCGCATCAAGTCCGAACATGTCTTCACGATTGGTAACGAAATTTCTCCACCAAAGATTCTTTAAATTATTCTTTAATCCCACACCAAGTGGACCATAATCATAGGTGCCCGCTAAACCACCGTAAATCTCAGAACCCGGATAAATAAACCCGCGCCGTTTGCAGAGCGAAACGATTTTCTCCATTTTTTTTGCGTCCTTCTCCTTTACCTTTTCTGTCGTCATAATTTAAATCTGATTAGTAACTCGTTCTTGTCCGATCTGAAAGCCTGGCTCATTTGTCAGGGTGGTATTTAGCGCCCGTCTGAGCTTAGCAGTCAGTGCCTGCCGCGTAAAGGTGTCTAGACCAGAAAAAGTAGAATCAAGAACCAGTGCCGGTGCCTCACCCACCTGACTCAAAGATGGCGTGAGAGAGACCTGGAAAGACACCCGGCGAGCGGAGGAAATCGTTCCCACACCAGGAGCAACAGCCCCAAGATCCCAAATCAAATCACCACCCCCAGAAATACTAGATTGAAAACTGATAGTTTCACTAGTCGGCTCCCGAACACCCAGCCATTTCACATAAGAAGGCAAGGTCGCCGTCACTTTCGCACCCTCTAAATTATTCGATGAATTTAGGACCGACCAAACTATCGTGTAGGTGGTTTCTTGATCCACTTTCGGTGGTAACGGACCACGATTCTGGAACGGACCAGTTCGCTGTAAAACTTCTCCCGTTAACTGGATATCCGAATTTAGTTTTATTTTTTGAGTCACGGAGGAAAAAACTGGTTCCGTATTGCCACTGTCGCTAATCCGTTTACCACGAAACTCCACCTCAAGCGTAATCACCGGATCACGTAACCCCGCCCCAACGCCACCCACAAGGGAGATTGAAGAAAAAGAGAAAGAATTTCGGCCCGAACTACCCGGTGTGATTACACCCAACTTGTCATCATTCACCTTACTCCAAAGAATATTACCGGCTCGAGAATTATAGAATCCTCGCCCAGAAGAAACTGTGGTTGGGTCCAGACCTCCACCTACTATATTTGCCACAACTTCAGCATCGGTAATCTCGCCCGCAAGATTATTGACCCAATCAATGTCTACCCGTAACGGTTCCCGACTATTGCTTGGGTATTCAGAAACAGCACTACCGTTCGTTGTCACCACCAGACTGACATACGGCCGTTTAATTGTAAGCGTAGAAAAAGTGGCGCCGAGAGTGGCAGAGAGGTCATCGGCATTTTCATCTTCCATTGTACCCGCCGAAACACGAAAAGATTTTTGTTCATCGTCTTGTCCTTCAATCGTCCCTCGAATTTGAATCGTTCGTTTCTCCCCGGAATTCAACGATGCAAACCGCCAAACATTCTGACCACGAACAGGACTTGGTGTTGCTTTGGAAAAACGAAATCCCGCTGGATATGTAACAATAACGTAAGGATCGGCAATGGCACTTTCAGCATTAGACTGGACCTCGGCGTTTAAAACAATTTCCTGGTTACTATTAACTTCCTCCGGTAAATCAAGTTGAATAACAAGAGGGGTTGAGCTAATATCGACAGAGTAACTGCTATTTTTATCGAAGATTGCATTCGAATCTTCCAGGCGATACTCCACCGAGAAGTTGATTGTTTGACGACTTCCCTTCTCCCCGAAAAGCACCGACCGCACGAGGCGATTAACTGTCTCGCCTGGTTTAATCTCCCCAAGCGGTAGGCGCTCGCGCACCAAGGCCTGATTTGTGTCGCCAGCTACACGGGTGCCTGATGGGTAAGTAACAATCAGATCAACTAACTCTAGCGAAGCCTGGTTTTTATTAGTGATACTGGTCTGAAGCGAAAGCTCTTGTCCGGCGGCGATTTCTGTGGGACCAGTGATTTTTAAAACGACGTTACCCGAAGAGACAAGATTGCGCCCGCGGTAAAAAACGAAGAGCGTAACCATGGCCATAACAACGAAAAAACCGAAAGACCACCAGAGAATTTT
>JADLCI010000002.1 GCA_020847275.1 Candidatus Nomurabacteria bacterium | reverse complement strand
GCTTTTGGTGTTCCCCATGATATCAACGGATTTCACCCCTACTCCATGAGTTCCACAGACCCCTCGCACCCTCTAGTCATGCCGTTTCTTTCGCGGTTTCCAGGTTAAGCCTGGAGATTTTACAAAAGACTAACATAACCACCTACACACCCTTTACGCCCAATGATTCCGGATAACGCTTGGGGCACTCGTATTACCGCTGCTGCTGGCACGAGTTTAGCAACCCCTTATTCATCGAGTACTATCACACTGTCCGAAGACAGTTTTCTCCCCGATAAAAGGTCTTTACGCGCCGAAGCGCTTCATCAACCACGCGACATCGCTCCGTCAGGCTTGCGCCCATTGCGGAAGATTCTCGACTGCAGCCACCCGTAGGTGTATGGTCCGTGTCTCAGTACCATCGGTGGGGAACAGGCTCTCACCCCCCCTAGCCGTCATCGCCTTGGTAGGCCATTACCCTACCAACTAGCTGATAGCCCGCAGGCCGCTCCGGAAGCAATAAATTTTTACTCTTGCGAGACCATCGGGAATTATTCCGCCTTTCAGCGGGTTATGCCCGACTTCCGGGTGCGTACCTACGTGTTACTACCTCGTTCGCCGTGGGTCTAAACCCACTCGACTTGCATGCCTTATCCATGTCGCCAGCGTTCATCCTGAGCCAAGATCAAACTCTTAATTAAACCGTCTTGTGGCGGTTAAGAATGAACGAAACAAAACAAAATAAACAAACTGTGTGATGCGTATATGTTGTATGCTTTCAGTTTTCAAGGAACGGACTATCAGTATACTCGGATAGAGAATGAAGTCAAGCGCCACCGTTATTGATTGAGTGGGGGCATTAAAAAAGCCCCCCGCTAGCGGGGGGCTTACACTGGGAAACTATTTCACCTTTTCACCTTAGTCCTCATCCGCGGAACTAAGCTCATCCTCATTCTCCCCCTTCCTCTCTGTGGGACATCAACACATGGAGCACAATGGCAACATATTCGATATCGATCCTGACAGTTGCGATGAATAACGGCCATTGGTCCGCGACACTGATGACAGAAATTGAGATACAGACTAGTGTCCGGGATACGACTTCCGCGTTTTGTATTCCCGGGCAAACGAACTTCAATCCCCCCGATCATCACCGTAAGATCCTTCTTGGCACGAGGCATCCATGTCTCCTTGCTTAAATAGTTTCTTCAACAAAAAACAACCCTCCCCCATTTATTTATACACCAGGAGATTCAAAAGTCAAGAAACTGAAACAAATCCTAGTTTCTAATTACTTCAATCTTGGAAGAAGGGGTGCATTCACTGGCGGTAGGAAACTGTCGGCAACACTCCCACTTTATGAACCAATCATATTGGGCTGAGCAATTATTGGCACACTGTTGGCCGCCCGGCACATCATCATCATAAGTATTAACACAGCATTGATAACAAGCACTCCTATCATAACCCATCTCAGTCTTACAGTGATTATAGTTCCGAAAGTTGGGAATCGGCCCACCTCCATTTCCAAAAAAATCATCGCACCGATCACTCCTTGTAACAGCTGTCTGTGACTGCCCTTGGCCACGAATAAACGAGAAGAACCGATCAAAAGTCTGGCCAGAGAAAAACGGTACCGCCACTAGTGCCGCGAAGATAATCACCAAGCTCGAATTTTTGATTTTCCTTTTTTTGTTTTCCATATACCCACCATGATAACAAAAAGAGGTTGGGCAAGTAAAGCCGGAAAACCCTATGACTTATTACTCCACCTTTCCCAGACCACCAGAAGCGGTGAAGCGATAAAAATGGAAGAATAAGTACCAACCGCCACCCCAATCGCCATTAAGAGAGAGAAGTTTTGGGTTGCGACCGCTCCGAAGAAATAAAGTACAACCAAGACAAAGATTATGGTCAGGGAAGTATTGAGTGATCGGCCAAAAGTTTCTGATAGACTTTGCCCAACTGTCTCAGTGAAGTGAGGCGAAACTTTCTTCTTTAAATTCTCGCGAATCCGGTCAAAAACGACAATCGTATCGTGTACAGACAGACCAAGAATTGTAAGTAGCCCCGTCAAGAAAAGTGCGTCTATTTCAACTCCCCGGGAAGCACCAAGATAAGAGAAAATACCAACAGGAATGATGAGGTCGTGTAACAGGGCGATAAAAGCAACCACGCCGTATTTCCAAGAACTAACTGGGCGCGAAACATGACGGAAAGCAAAAGCGATAAAGAGGATAATTAAAACGGTCACCAGCGCAATCGCGATTAATCCCCTCTCCGCCAATTCCTGACCCACCGTTGGACCAATAGAACTAAAACGTTTCTCGGTTGGCGATCCTGGTAAAGACCCGAGAAGAAACTGATGTTCATCCTCGGTTAAAGTCTTCAGTCGTAAAATTACATCATTGTCCCCAGCCAACTGGACGGACACCTGACCGAGGTTGAGCTTGTCTACCACGGTGCGAATGTCATCAGCCGATGGACGTTCAGAGCTATAGTTAACTTCCATGATAGAACCGCCGGTGAAATCAATCCCCAATTTCAGACCATAATTCCAGAGCGACCAACCTGAAGCGAGAATTAGTATCCCGGAAAAGAAGAAGAATAACTTTTTGTATTTAATGACAAACATGATTGATCAATTAGATAGTCCGGAACCGAAAAAGAAACGACTTAATTTATTAATCTTTCCTCCACCAACCGACTTCAAGAAAGTCCGTGTGATTGAGATGGCGGTTAGCATGCTCACTAGAACACCGATTGTTAAAGTAAGAGCAAAGCCCTTAACCAAACTTGTCCCAAACCAGAAAAGAATGAGTGCAGTAATGATGGAGGACAGATTCGAATCACGGATTGAGAGCCAGGCGCGCGAGAAGGCGTGCCCGAGAGCGTCATGAACATTATCCGTATGTTTCATCTCTTCTTTCAGGCGAGCAAAAATAAGAATATTAGCATCAACAGCCATCCCAACTGAAAGAATAAACCCAGCAATTCCGGCCGCCGTAAGCGTCACGCCGAATAGTTCGAAAATAGCCAACATCAATACCACATAGATGGCGAGTGAGATTACAGAGAGAAGTCCAGGCAAACGATACCAAATGACCATGAAGAGAGCCACGATAACTAGGCCAATCAACCCGGCCCGCAAGCCATGATCAAGCGCCTCCGCCCCCAAACTAGGACCAATCGTCTCTGTTGAGATAAGGGAGATCGGTACTGGCAGGGCACCTAGATTAAGGTTGCGGGCGAGTTCACGCGCTTCATCAACTGTAAACTGTCCAGAAATCTCAGCCTGACCAGAGGTTATCGCATCCCGCACAATGGGGGCCGAGATCAACTGTCCATCAAGAGAGATGCCCACTGGCCGCCCCACATTTTCCGTTGTAATTTTGGCGAAAAGTTTCGACCCCTCGTCATTAAATCTCAAACTGATTGAGGGATTAATCGATTGAGAAGAAAACTCCACTGTGGCCCGTTCCAGAAAGCGCCCACTAAGACCGGAAGAAACAAAGCTAGAAGTAGCACTGATGTCAGTTGTGCCATCTTGCAAGACAAGAAATTCTAACTGTGGTGTGACATTGATTAGTTTGAGGGCTTCTTTTAAATCAGTCACACCTGGCAATTCAACAATGAGACGATGCTTCGCATCTTGCCCTAAACCGCTTTGTTCAACTTGGATAATTGGCTCAGCAACACCGAAAGCATTAATCCGCCGATCAATCACTTCACGTAGAGAAGACATCGCTTCTTTAATATCCCCCGCTGGCACATTTGTCGTGTCGGCTTCATAGACCAAATGGCTACCCCCGGACAGATCAAGCCCAAGCTTGAAATCGCCGTAGGCGTAAACATAGTAGCCAACCGCCACGGCAAGAAGAATGATAACGAACGATAAGAGTTTACCGCCTTTCATTAGTGTCGCCCATTATAGCTGAAGAGGCCGATTAAGCAAGTACTGACCAGAGCACCTAGCAACCAGCCAGCGAGAAGATCAATCGATGAATGAATGTGGGCCAAGAAGCGGGCGACACCAATCAACAATGCGCCGACTAGATAAACCGCACCCCAGCGTGGGCGATACGACCAGACAGAGACGGCAAGAGCCATAAAGAGTGCCGCATGAGCGGAAGGAAAGGAACTGTCGGCAACTTGATTAATCAGCGGCACAAGGTTGGAATTAATCACAAAAGGTCGGGGAAAATAAAACAAACTCTTTAGTAACCAGATGAGAAGTGCTGTAACACCAAATGACGAAAAAATTAAACCGATTGACCTCAACGACTCGCCCCGTTCCACCTCCCGCAACATCCTTGCGGCTAAGAATAAAACCAGAATCCAGGGTAAATAGGTGGCGAAAAAAATGATTAGGTCCATAAATTAGATACCGCTCCGCGAGAGAATGGTGCGAATGGTTTTAAGTGCAATTTTTACATCCAACCAGAAACCACGGTTCTTAAGGTAGTAGAGATCATAAGAGAGTTTCTCACTTGTGGCCAGAAGATCAGATTGAAAGTGGGGATGATTCGTCTGATAAAGTTGAGCCCAGCCCGAGAGACCAGGCGCAATCAGATGACGCGCATCATAGTAGGGTAACTCTTTCCGATAAAGATTCACATAATCAGGCTTCTCTGGACGTGGACCAATCAGCGATTGTTCCCCCACAACAACACTCCAGAGTTGGGGTAGCTCATCGATTCTTGTCCGGCGAATAAAGGCCCCGATTTTGGTCGTCTTTCTCTCATATGGATCCTGTTCAAGCGACATACTGCGAAATTTATAAAGTTTAATCACGCGGCCACGCAAACCCACCCTTTCATCGCAGAAGAAAACCGGCCCACCATCCTCCAATCTGACAAGTAGCGGAATCACCAAATAAAATGGCAATGATAAAAGAGTCAGAATGAGGCCGAGAAGTAAATCCATTAGACGCTTGAGCAGCGAGTAAAGCCATTGCGGTTGATTGGAAATGTTCTCCAGAAACCATTTCTCGTTTACTAACGATATTGGAACGCGCTCAAAGATATTCTCATAAAATTTATGCACCGGCACAAAGCGAACGCCGTGAAAGAATCGCCGATAGAAATCGGGCAAGAGATGGTCCTCCCGACCGTCATATTTATTAAACACAATCAGTGCGGGGGCTTCGGTGACTAGGGCCAGACGATGTTCTGGACGCTGAGTAATTTCCCGTTTCAATTCCTCCACTTCATCACCATCACAAGCAAAGAAGACGCGAACGGGCCTTCCTTCGCCAATCCAGCGTGTAACATAAACCCGCCAAAGCCAAATCAGCGGCAAGGTGGTGATAAGATATAAAAATAAGTTCGTCTTCGGTGTAATGCCAGACTGAACGAAAAAAGGCACAAAGTAGAAGGCCAGAACAGCGATAAAACTATTCACCACTTGCGCCCGAATCAACATCTGAGGCAAATTGCGCGTCAAAATTAGGGTCTGACGGCGATAGAGATCAGAAATGAAAAAAACAATGACCCAGACAAAGTAAAGGGGTGCAAAAACGGCCACATGATTCCAAAAAACCATTGTCTCTGGTAAAACACCCGAACGTAAGGCAAGTGTGAGCCAAAGCGCAAGGAAAAAAGCGACAAGATCACCGAGCAATAGCACCAAGCTATCTTTCTTGCCGAAATTGATCATTCCTTGTATTATAACATAGAATGGAAAAAATTAAAATATGCTTCGGAGTTACCAAGGGAAATTGGGGTGGCGCCCAGAAATATGTCTACGACCTAGCAACCAATTTACCCCCAGAAGATTTCGTCGTCTCAGTCATTACCGGCCAGCCAGGGACCTTGTGTGATAAATTAAGTGAGAAAAAAATCGAAGTTTCCCGATTGGTAAACCTGGGACGGGACATCAAACTCCGTGACGACATCCACGCTTTCTTCACTCTTCTTTCTCTCTTCTCTCATAATCGGCCAGATATTCTTCACTTAAACAGTCCGAAAATGGGGCTACTCGGCGCGCTCGCTGGTCGTATGGCGGGAGTAAAAAAAATTATCTACACTTCACACGGTTGGCCTTTCCTAGAAGATCGTTCAAAGTTGAGTAAGATATTTTTCAAAATGCTGTGTTGGAAAATCTGCCTACTCTCTCATCGGGTTATCGTCATCTCCGAATCAGAAAAAATCCGAACCAGGAACTGGTGGCTGGTGCGACACAAGATTAATCTCATCTACAACGGCGTCGCCACCACCAATCTTCTCTCCAGAAAAGAAGCGCGAGCAGAATTAAATTTACCAGAAGACGCTTTCGTTGTTGGCACCATCGCGGAATTACACAAAAACAAAGGCTTGGAATATTTACCAAAAATTGACAACGTCGATTTTGTGCTAATTGGCGAAGGCGAGGAGCGGAAAAATCTGGAAAATAAAGGTTTAATTTTGGCTGGAAATATTCCCGACGCTTCACGCTTACTCCCCGCTTTTGATATTTTCGTCCTGCCGTCTATAAAAGAAGGTCTGCCGTATGTAATCTTGGAAGCCGGGCTCGCCGGTTTGCCGGTCATTGCCACTTCAGTTGGTGGTATTCCGGAGATGATTGATCATGAGCAAAGTGGTATTCTCGTGCCAACAAAGAATCCAGAGAAAATAAAACGGGCAATTGAAACTCTGAAAAATCACCCCGAAATCTGCCAATCCTACGGCGAAAGTTTAAAGAAAAAAGTGGGAAGTGGTTTCAGTCTAGAAGGAATGGTAGAAGAGACAATGATCATTTATGGCAAATAAGACGCTAACCTAAGACTTAAACCGGTCCCAAGAATTCATTGCGCATATCGTCACGATGATAGGAGCGACTGTAGGCTCGCATTCCCATTAAGATACCGAGACCGGCGAATTCAGCCAAGAGATGCGACCCACCGTAAGAGACGAAGGGTAGAGTGAGACCAGTAACTGGCAAAAGACCGAGATTCATTCCCACATTAATGACAAAGTGACTCATGAAGAAAATGGAAAGTCCGATGCCAAAAAGAGTTTCAAAGTTTGTCTCGCCCAACATGGCGATTTTCAAAATCCGCCAGATGACAATGCCGAATAACGAGAAGAACAACAAGACACCAATGAATCCCCACTCTTCAGCAAAAGCAGCGAAGATGAAATCAGTTTCGTATTCTGGTAAAAATTTAAGTCGCGACTGGGTACCGTAACCCACACCCTTACCAAAAATCTGACCAGAGCCGACAGCAATCGTTGACTGGAAAGAACTATAGCCCGTACCCCGAATATCAGAAAGGGGGTGGATGAAGGTAAGAATTCTCTGTTTCTGATATGGTGCGAAAACGGAAGTCCAGAGAAAAATGGAAGCAATAACCCCCGCCGCGAAAACAGCGAATAGATGCTTCTTTGAGATCCCGGCAAAGATAACCAAGCCAAGCCAGATAAGGAAAAAGACAATCGCCGAACCGAAGTCCGGTTGAATCAAAACCAGCAGAAAAGGAATCAGGGTATAAATCCCGGAGACAATAATGTGGCGAAGATGAGCAATTTCAATATGGCGACGAGAAAAATATTTTGCGAGAAGAAGAATGAGAACGAGTTTGATGAAATCTGCCGGCTGAAGTGAAACCCCACCCAAACTAAACCAGCTCTGTGCACCCCGGAAAGTACTACCAATCACAATGAGCAGAAGGAGGGAAAAGCAACTAAGGAAAAAGAGAGTGACCAGCACGCCCGACCGACGCAAGAAACGCCAATCAACAAAACTAAAAGCAAAAAAAACAGCAAGAGAAACGATAAACCAAAGTAACTGCCGTTCGAAAAAATAGCTTCCACTGGATCCGGTCACAGTAGAATCGGAGAAAGAAATCATCGTTACCATCCCCGCCCCAAGCAGAAGTACGGTGGCCACGAGAAGCAACCAATCAATTCGTCCCTTGAGAAAGTTACGGCCTGGTCGCTTTACCATGTTCAACGAGTTCGGGCGGGATCAAAATGGGGATAGAAATCGAAAAAAGTCGGCTCAACGGCGAAAGATCGGGGCCAAGTGAAAACAATTTCTTGCTTTGCTCTCGGCTCTAGCTTATCAATCAAGGTGGAACTGACAGCAAGCGCATTCTCGTCGGCATCAGAGAGAACGGCCGAAACAGAGACATCAGAAAGTGTCTTAAGGGATTCATTCTCAATTGTGGCAACGAGAAGTGGTGCCGGCCCACTGGTAAATGATTTATAAGTAATCTTGGGGGGAATCACCGCCCCTTGATCTACCCTCTGCCACACGGGTCCGGAAATTACCTCAAACGAAGCTCGCTTCGGCACCCGATTACCAATCTCTAGTCGACCCTGATAAACAAAGAACGACTCCCCGGGATTAAGAAAGATTTTACCTTCACGAGTAGTGACCAGAACATCATTAACGTCAAAAACTCTAACCCGATAACCAAGATCTCGAGCGGCATAATCACGATTCGGATTCTTGACCAAAGTCACCTCATCCCAACGAGTATCATCAATATTGAAAAGTCGCGACCAAACATCTTGAACCGGCCTAACCTCAAAAGAGCAAACCCTGGCACAAGGACCACCACAGTCCACTCCTAGCTCATTTTGATTCTTCTTATTATCCGAACAAGAAGCAGCTGGTTGATAACGATACCAAAGACCTGCGCCAATCAGCGCGAAAAAGACGATGACTAAGCCGAGATAAATCAGCCGACGTTTAACACTCCACTGCATGAGCTAAATTGTAACAGATTCAACGAGACGATTTAAGTACTTGGTTCTGGCGGATACCTACTCTCCCCTTGCGAGTACCATCGGTACTACGGCGCTTAACGACTCTGTTCGGAATGGTAAGAGGTGTGACCACCGCGTTAAACCACCAGAACTAAATACTCAAAATACCAAAAAACGAGCAATCTAAAGTAAAGTAATGCTTTCCAGATTTCCTAATGGGAATGGGATAATTAGTACTTCTCGGCTCAACACATTGCTGTGCTTACACCTAAAGCCTATCAACGTGATCATCTCTCACGGTCCTCATAACGATTCCTAATCTTGGGGTGGGCTTCTCTCTTAGATGCTTTCAGAGATTATCCCTTCCCGACATAGCTACCCGGCGGTGCTCTTGGCAGAACAGCCGGTAGACCAGAGATCGGTTCATTTCGGTCCTCTCGTACTAGAAACAACTCCCCTCAAGAATCAACGCCTGCAGTAGATAGGAGACCAACCTGTCTTACGACGGTCTGAACCCAGCTCACGTAACTTTTTAATTGGCGAACAGCCAAACCCTTGGGAGCTTCTCCACCCCCAGGATAAGTTGAGCCGACATCGAGGTGCCGAACTCCGCCGTCGATATGGACTCTTTGGCGGAACTAGCCTGTTATCCCCAGAGTAGCTTTTATCCGTTAATCTCCGGCCGCGTCTAAAGCGAACCGTCGGTTCACTATGCTCTGCTTTCGCATCTGCTTGACATGCACGTCTTACAGTTAAGCCAGCTTGTGGCATTGCCCTATCGTCACGGTTTCCATTCGCGACTAGCTGACCTTAATAGGCTCCTCCGTTACTTTTTAGGAGGAAAGCGCCCCACTTAAACTACCCACCAGACACTGTCTCCGCGCGTTTTTACCACGCAGGTTAGAACGTATTCAAGCGAAGAATGGTATTTCACTGACGACTCCATCGCAACCGAAACCGCGACTTCAAAGTCTCCCATCTATGCTACGCAACGCACAAATACGCTCAATATCAAGTTGTAGTAAAGCTTCTGGGGTCTTTTCGTCTATCTGCAGGTAACCGGCATCTTCACCGGTACTGTATTTTCACCGAGCTAAT
>JADLCI010000001.1 GCA_020847275.1 Candidatus Nomurabacteria bacterium | reverse complement strand
TGTATAATAGAGTTGGATAATTGATTCTGGGACAGAGGCTGTGTGGCCTAGTCCGAGTGAAAAAATGGTCTTCAAAAATCGAAGGAGTTTGAAATGGCTGGAAGAAGGAATTGGAACCGATCGGGTCGTATGACTGCTCTTGAGTTCTTCGTTTGGCTCGTCGTATTGTCTTTTGCTGGAGCGGTGGTTATCGGTATTCGCCCACCGGATTCTCCTGTAGAAGAAAAAGGGAAATCAGTATCGGTCGACATGAGACAGAAGGCCAGAGACAGGGCGATTCTGATGACGGGGGCGTCGCAGGAGCAACCACAGAGATGGAGGGTGCTCGAAACGCCACCGAAGCAATCGCCGTTTAAACGGACGATTCTGATTCACCTTAAGCCCCTTGGTGGCGGTGGGGCAAGTGCTACGGGGCTGGAATCACGGGCTTTCGAAGTTTCGGCCCTGCACACTTTCTTCACCGAATTTCAGAAGTTGAAGAAAGACCATCTGATTACCTTGCGTTTCGTTGGCATCTCTGATCTTTCTCGTTGGGAGGAAGAGATGTCTTACTTGGCTCCGGACACAGCGGAGGTTCGTGATTACCTCTCGTCTATTTGCCCGTTCTGAGACGGGTCGCTCTTGCCAGACAAGCGCTTGACTGGCCCGGCTCACAGAATGTGAGCCGGTTTTTTCGTCATTTGACGACAGACGGCCTATTTGCTAAGATAAAACACTCGCTATGGCGAAAACATCAGTTATTGCTCGGTCAGAAAAGACCCCAAAATTTAGCACCAGAATTGTGCGGCGTTGTTTTCGTTGTGGTCGCAAGCGAGCCTTCATGCGCGATTTCTCTCTTTGTCGGATTTGTTTCCGCGAGTTGGCGAATGAAGGCAAAATTCCTGGAGTGAAAAAGTCATCTTGGTAATCTAAATTTTTATGCTCACTGATTCAATTTCCGATATGATTATTCGTTTGAAGAATGCTGGTATGGCCAAGCGTCCAACGGCATCTTTTCCAGCGTCCAATCTTAAACTCGCAATTGCCGAGAAATTGAAACAGGTTGGCTATTTGAAAAGCGTTAGCAAACGCGGCAAGAAAGTGCAGAAAACGATTGAGGTGGAGTTGTTTTATCAGAATGGAAAGCCGAAAATTGAAGATGTGTTGCGGGTATCGCGACCATCTCAGCGTCTTTATCATCGTGCAACCCAGATCCGCTCTGTCCGCCAGGGACATGGTGTCGGAATTTATTCCACGCCACAGGGACTTCTCACGGATAAGGAAGCACGGATGGCTAAGGTTGGTGGCGAACTTTTATTTAAAATCTGGTAATTTATGTCTAGAATTGGCAAAAGATTGATTACGCTTCCAGAAAAAACAACTTGTGTTGTTAAGGATGGTTTGGTAACCGTTTCTGGTCCACTTGGTAAGAGCGAACGACAATTTGATCCGCGCCTAGCCGTGACGGTTGAAGGAAATGTTGCGCAAGTTAAGCCTCTTAAACTTAACTTGGAGACAAATGCTTTGTGGGGTACATATGCGTCTCACTTAATTAATATGGTTACTGGGGTGACGACTGGTTTCCAGAAACAATTGACGATTGAGGGGGTTGGTTATCGTGCCACTTTGACTGGCGATAAGTTGGTTTTTGCTCTCGGTTTCTCTCACCCAATTGAGCTTAAGGTTCCAGAAGGAATCAAGGTGGCGGTCGATAAAGGTAATTTGACAATTAGCGGGACTGATAAGGAATTGGTCGGCCACTTTGCCGCTAAGATTCGTGATTACCGGCCACCGGAGCCATACAAAGGAAAAGGAATTCGTTACTCAACGGAAACTGTTCGGCGTAAGGCTGGTAAAAAAGTAACAGCCTAAATATTTATGATTAAAGCTAATATCAAAAAAAATCAGAGAGCTCGACGGCGGGCGCGTGTCCGTGCCCGAGTGCGCGGTACGGCTTTGCGTCCGCGACTGGCAGTGTTTCGTTCGGAGAAGCACATCTATGCTCAGCTGATTGACGATGTGGCTGGACGAACTATTGCCGCCGCGAGTGATTTGAAAGTTAAGCCAACACCTGACGCAAAGGGGGTGGGTGAGCTCATTGCTAAAGAGGCTTTGGCAAAAAAAATAAAGACAGTTGCCTTTGACCGTGGGGGTTACATCTACGCTGGTCGAGTTAAACAAGTTGCCGAAGGTGCTCGCTCTGGCGGCCTAATTTTCTAAATTTTATGAACAACAACAATACCAATGATCGACGAGGTGGCGGTGGCCGAGGTGGTCGCGGAGGACGACCCGAGAAGCCAAAGTCAGAATTCGATCAAGCGATTGTCAATATTCGTCGCGTGGTTCGCGTGGTTCGCGGCGGACGTCGCTTCTCTTTTTCACTCGTTCTTGCGGCGGGAAATCGCAAGGGTAAGATTGGTCTTGGTGTTGGCAAGTCCTCAGATATTTCAAGTGCGATTGAGAAAGCTTTTCATCAAGCCAAGAAGGAGATGATGACTCTTCGCCTAACCAAGACCGGCTCTGTGCCACACGAAGTTTTGGTCAAATATTCCAGCTCGCGTCTTCTACTTAAGCCTGCGCCTGGACGTGGTTTGGTGGCGGGGAGCGCTGTTCGGGTGATTCTTAACCTAGCTGGCGTCCGTGATGTAAGTGCGAAGATTCTCTCCAAGAGCAAGAATAAACTGAATAATTCGCGTGTCACAATGGAAGCGCTAAAAGCTTTTGCCCAGTAAATTTAAAATTTATGCAAATTCATCAATTAAAACGTGAACATCCCCTAAAGAAATCTCGCCAAATTGGTCGTGGTGGTAAGCGTGGTAAGACAGCCGGACGTGGCACCAAGGGACAACTCGCTCGCTCTGGCCGTAAGCTTCGTCCCGAATTGCGCGACATAATCAAAAAGATCCCCAAGCGTCGTGGGTACGGTCGTAATCGTGGGTTGACCGTGAATGACGGGGTTGTGAAGGCAAAAGTGGTGCAACTTGGTTCAATTAACAAAGTCTTCGCTTCTGGCGCAACGATTAATCCAGCGGCACTTTTTGAACAGAAATTGATTCGAAGGGAGTCTGGCAAATTACCAAAGGTGAAGATTCTTGCTGGCGGGGCGCTTTCAAAGACTTTCCAGTTTACTGATTGTCTCGTTTCCGCCTCGGCGCGTGTCCAGATTGAAAAAGCGGGTGGTAAGATTTCTTAGTAAATAAAAATATGAATAGTTTCGGTAGCAAAATTAAACTTATTCTCTCCGACAGCACCCTTCGCGGACGCCTACTCTTTGTACTCGGTGCTTTGGTCCTCTTTCGCCTAGGTACAACCATACCAGTTCCGGGTGTGAATAGTGAAGCACTGGCACGGTTTTTCTCTGGGAACCAATTCTTGGGTCTTTTAAACGTCTTTTCTGGTGGCGGACTTTCTAACCTCTCCATTTTCATGCTTGGGGTCGGTCCATTTATCACTGGCTCGATTATCATGCAACTCCTCACGATTATGTTTCCAGCCATTAAGCGTCTTTATAGCGAAGAGGGCGAGGCCGGTAGGCGAAAGTTTACTCAGTATTCTCGCTTGCTCACGGTGCCACTTGCGATTATCCAAGGGTATGCACTTCTTGCCTTGCTCGAGAATCAGGGGGTCCTTCTCCACTTAAGTTTGGGTTCTAAACTGATCAACGTGGTCACCATTGTGGCCGGTTCAGTGCTTCTCATGTGGATTGGTGAACTGATTAGCGAATATGGAATTGGCAACGGTGTATCTTTGATAATCTTTGCCGGTATTTTGGCAGGCATTCCCTCTACGGTTAGTCAATTGGCTGTCAATTTTGAAGCTAGCCAGGTTCCACTTTACCTCGTTTTTCTTGCCGTTGCCCTAATTGTGACAGCTGGTGTTGTCGTGGTGACCGAGGCGGAGAGACCGATTCCCGTGACTTATGCCAAGCGTGTCCGCGGAAACAAGGTCTATGGCGGCGCCTCTACCTACCTACCTCTCCGTCTAAATCAGGCTGGAGTGATGCCAATTATCTTTGCTCTCTCCGTTCTTCTATTCCCACAGATGATTGCCGGCTTTTTGACACGGGTGGATATTTTCTGGATCAAGAACCTGTCTGGCTGGGTTACCGCCGCGCTGAATAATGCTTGGTTCTATGGCGTGGCCTACTTTTTCCTTATTTTTATTTTTACCTATTTCTATTCAGCGATTACGTTTGACCCGGAATCAGTGGCCACTAATTTGCAGAAAAACGGTGCTTTCATTCCTGGAATTCGCCCCGGACGACCAACGGCGGAACATGTTGCTTTCGTGCTCTACCGCTTGACCTTTGTTGGGGCAGTTTTCCTTGCGCTAATCGCTATTTTGCCACTCGCCATGCAGTCACTGACTGGACTAACATCACTCGCAATTGGTGGCACGGGACTACTTATCGTTGTATCGGTGGCACTTGAATTTATGAAGCAGGTTGGGGCACAGCTTTCAATGCGGGAGTACTAGAACTATCACCGAGTTTTTTGTTATACTGTCCGAATGAATCAGCCGATTGAGCCTTATGTTTTCTTGGGTCGACCAGGAGCAGGAAAGGGAACGCAGGCAGCACTTCTTATTGATTATCTGAAGCGGGGCGACTCGTCTCGGCCTGTTTACTACATGGAGACAGGTGCTCTCCTCCGTGAGTTTAAGTCGCGCGACAATTATACTTCTCGCTTGACTCAGGAGGTAATAGATAATGGCGGCGGTGGTTTGACCCTTGCTTTTCTGGCCATCTACAACTGGGCTAATTTTTTTATTAACAATTTAAAGGGCGGGGAACGGGTTGTAATCGATGGTACCCCACGTACGGTGATTGAGGCGGAGGCCCTTGATACCGCATTCCGTTTTTATGGTGCAAGTAAGTCGACAATCATCCATCTGGATGTTCACGATGATTGGTCGGTAGAGAAATTATTAAAGCGGGCACAAGAAACTGGTCGGGCAGATGACACAGAGGCTGGGATAAAGAAGCGCCTAAGTTGGTTTATGACCGATGTGGCTCCGGTCGTAGATTATTATCGTACCCACTCGGGGCATACCTTTCTCGATATTAATGGTTTGCAGACTATTCCGGAAGTGCACCAAGAAATCATAGGGAAAATTGGTTTATGATTAAAAAAAAGAGTGACGATGAGATTGCCATTTTGCGTGTCGGGGGCAAGAGATTGGGGGAAATCTTACGTGAGCTGGCCCAAATCTCGAAGGTTGGTGTAACAACTGGTGAACTGGATCAACTTGCGCGTGATTTAATTGCCAAGAATGGTGACGAGCCGGCTTTCCTCAACTATCAACCTGCTGGCGCTCCAGCACCATTCCCAGCCGCACTTTGTGTTTCTATAAACGATGAAGTCGTTCACGGTATTCCTGGTAGTCGTGCTTTGCAAGATGGTGACGTGGTTAGTTTGGATCTTGGCTTGAAACACGGTGGTCTTTTCACTGACTCAGCTATTACTATTGCTATTGGGGACACATTGCCAGAAGTAGATAAATTAATCACCGCAACGAGAGAGGCACTAGATCGGGGAATAGAGGCGGCTGTACCCGGTGCCCATCTGAGCGATATTGGTGCGGCAATCGAGAAAGTTTCTAAAAAGAATGGCCTTGGATTAGTTCGCGATTTGGGTGGCCATGGCGTGGGGTATAAGGTTCATGAGGAGCCAATGATTGCCAATTTTGGCCCTGGCGGGAGCGGTTTGGTGCTTGAAGAGGGCCTTGTTTTGGCGATTGAGCCGATGCTTAATCTTGGTGGTTGGGGAGTCAAGTTCTTACCTGACGGCTATACCGTTAAGACGGCAGACGGTTCGCTTTCAGCCCATTTTGAACACACAGTCGTTATCAACAGAAATGGAGCTGAAGTGTTGACCCGTTAATGCTATAATTAGAGAGGCGTTTTTATTATTAGTTAATAAAGAAAAATCTTTATGCACATGCTTTCTTGGATTCTGCTTATCATCGGTGGTCTCAATTGGGGCCTCGTTGGTATTGGTGGTTTCGCTGGCAGTGACTGGAATGTGGTTGGTATGCTCGGGATGACCCTTAGCAATATCATCTTTGTTTTGGTGGGCTTGTCGGCGATTTACGAACTTGTTACCCACAAGAAGGGTTGCAAGTCCTGCGGCAACGGTGGTTCTGGAGCAGCGATGTAATTCAGTCTTTGTTTTTAACAAAAGACCCTTGGAGACAGGGGTCTTTTGTGTTAGATTAAACAAACAATGAATCAGAATCACCCCAAAATTGAGCGAACACTGGTGTTGATTAAGCCGGACGGTATTCAGCGCACTCTCATCGGTGAGATAATAAAGCGCTATGAGCGTACCGGTTTGAAGTTGGTTGGTGTCAAAATGCTTGTACCAACAGCTGATATGGTGGAGAAGCACTACACTCTTGACCCAAATTGGCGGCGAATTACTGGCGAGAAGACTATTGCGAGCTATGAAAAAAAGGGACTTAAACCACCGTCAATGGACCCACTGGAGATTACCGGGCGGATTCTGGAGAATCTGAAGAAATATATGACAAGTGGCCCAGTGATCGCGATGGTTTGGCAGGGCGGTCATGCCGTCCCCATTGTGCGGAAAATTACTGGTGGTACCGAACCGCTTACTTCTGATATTGGCACGATTCGTGGCGATTTTGTCTTGGATTCTTATGTTATGAGCGATGGCGATGGTCGTTCGGTCCGTAATTTGATTCACGCTTCTGGCACTGTTCCCGAAGCGGAGTTGGAGATTAAGCATTGGTTTAAACCAGAGGAGCTGATTGATTACAGACTTGTTCAAGAACAGATTCTGTATGATGTAAATATTGACGGTCTTTTGGAATAAGAAGAGAATGGGGGTGAGGTCTTTGGTGAATTTGACTAGATAACATTTTCAGGGAGTCTTATACGGGCGTGATCTTGGTTGCGTCTTGCGGACACCCACCTAGATTCAATCTAGGCAACAGCCAGAGGCCTCACCAAAAAATCTCCAATTTTCGGAGATTTTTTGGTTGTCTGGAAGGGATGAATCGCTTATAATAAGAGAACTAGATGGCGGATAATAAAGCAGTGGTTACATTCTATGGCGGAGCGGGAAGCGTTACGGGCGCGAATTTTTTGTTGGAGGCTGGAGATACTAAGATTCTAGTTGATTGTGGTTTTTTTCAGGGGTCAAAAGTTGCCGATGACAAGAATCGGGAGAGCTTTGCTTACAATCCAGCGAGTATCAATTTTCTACTGGTGACTCATGCGCATCTTGATCACATCGGCCGGATCCCCAAGCTAGTGCGGGACGGCTTTAAGGGAAAGATTTATTCCACTCCGGCCACACGGGCAGTTTCTGAGTTAAGTTTGATTGATAGCATGGGCGTGCTGGAGAAAGAGGCCCGTGGTTCCAATTTACCCCCGATCTATAATGAAGCAGACGTAGAACAGGCCTTGCGGATGTGGGAAACGCATGATTATAAACAAACATTCAAATTGGGGGAAAATTTGGAGGTGACAATGCGAGACGCTGGGCATATTCTTGGTTCGGCAATGTTTGAGATTAAGGTGAATGGTCGGAAAATCGTTTTCACCGGTGATCTGGGAAATTCACCAAGTTTACTCCTCGCCGATACGGAATCTATCACAGACGCCGATTACTTGATAATGGAATCAGTTTATGGTGATCGTAATCATGATAATCGGGAGCGTAGTCGCGAGGAGCTGGAAGATGTGATTGAGGAAACAATGAAAGCCGGTGGCACGCTCATGGTTCCAGTTTTCTCGATTGAACGAACACAGGAAATGATCTTTGAGATTAAAAAAATGATGGAGGCTGGACGGATTCCGCCAGTGCCCGTCTTTCTTGATTCACCGCTGGCAATTAAGGTGACGGGTGTTTACGAGAAGTATGTTGGTAAACTTTTTGACTTTTCTCAACTTGAGAGAACCTTAACAACCGAGCAATCGAGAGCGATTACTGCCGCGCCGAGAAGGAAAATTTTGTTGGCGGGGTCTGGTATGAGTAATGGCGGGCGGATTATTCATCACGAGAAACGTTACCTGCCTGACCCAGCTAGTGCCCTACTTCTTGCCGGCTATCAAGCCGCCGGATCATTGGGTCGCCAACTAGAAGATGGGATGAAGCAAGTTAAAATTCTGGGCGAGGAGGTGTCGGTACGGGCGAAAATTGTTTCTGTCAGCGGCTATTCTGGGCACAAGGGTTCTGATGATTTATTAGAGTTTGTTGCACACACCTCTGATACTGTTAAACAGGTTTTTGTCGTTATGGGGGAACCGAAATCGTCACTTTATTTAGTGCAGAAGATTCGTGATTATCTTGGTCTTATGGCCACAGCACCGAATGCTGGCGAGAGGGTGGAATTGGAGTTATAATACAGAAAATGGATAAACAGACAAAGATACTCGCTTGGCTAGTGGTAATTGCGCTCGTGGTTTGGGGTTTGTTTAGTTTAAACAAGAAAGAGTCAGTCACTCCGGAGAGTAATGAGGTGGTTAAGATTGGGGTGATTTTGCCTTTATCTGGTGTGAGGGCAGACGCAGGTGAATTTAGTCAGAACGGACTGAACTTGGCAGTAGAAGAGATCAATACTGATCCTAATAGGAAACACAAGATTGATCTTCTTTATGAGGACAGCAGGTACGAAGCGCAGGTAGCAGTAAGTGCGGTACGTAAATTGTTAAATCTGGACGGGGTGCGCTACCTTATTGGTCCTTACGGTTCATCAGAAGTAATGGCTGTTGGGCCCATAACGGAAGAGTCAAAAGCGATTCTGATTGTAACTGGCGCTCAGTCAGACGAGATATCCCTACTTGGGGACTATGTGTTTAGGATTATTCATAATAGCGCACAGGAGGCCCCGATTTTTGCTAGGTTCGTGGCGGAAAAAATAAAGAATGACACATTACATTTTCTTGTTATAAATACAGCAATTACTGATCCTTATCTAAAGACTTTTATACCTGTATTTGAGTCTACCGGCAGAAAAATTGGTTTGATAGAAAGATTTGATCAAAAGACGATAGACTTCAAAACCGAACTTACCAAGATTAAGGCACAAAATCCATCTGATGTTTTCTTAATTGCTTCACCTAAGATGGTCGGGTTAATTCTTAAACAAGCACACGAACTAGGGATAAGGGCTCAGTTTTACAACATTGGTGTCGAAGGACCAGACATAGTTAATGTTGCTGGTTCTTTGGCTGAAGGACTTCTATACCCCTATTCTTACGATAGTCATGGTGGAGAAGAAAGTGTAAGATCTTTTTACAATAGGTATGTGGCAAGGTTTATGGGCGAGCCAGATACGCTAGCTGCCAATTCTTATGATGCGGTCTATCTATTAAGTGACTGTCTTGAGAAAAATGGTAACGACGTAGAAGAGGTGAAGAAATGTCTATATAATACAAGTAATTTTGCTGGAGCAAGTGGAGTATTTAGTATTGACGATAATGGTGATGCGGTTAAGGATATCTTTATTAAAACAATCAAAAACGGTCAGTTTGTGAAACTGGAAGAATAATTATGGAAACCATACTCAAACATCCTCATCAGCAATTTAAGATTTGCGTTTCTGGCGCGGCGGAGACAGGGCATTGTGGTCCGAATGCGATGGAGGAGGGAAAGGAGCTTGGTCGGCAAATTGTGAAGCAAGGAGGCGTTCTGGTCACGGGAGCGACAACTGGCTTCCCACTCTGGGCGGCGATTGGTGCGAAGGAAGCGGGAGGTTATTCTGTCGGCCTCTCACCGGCGACCAGTGAACGAGAGCATGTCGAAGTTTACGGTCTACCTCTCGACTACCTAGATTTGATCATCTATACCGGGTTCGGCTATTCTGGGCGGAACCTAATGCTGACGCGTTGTTCCGATGCTGTCTTGGTGGGTTGTGGGCGGGTCGGAACAATCAATGAGTTTTCCATTGCTTTCGAAGATGGGAAGTTGCTTGGTGTCTTGGACGGAGATTGGCCAACAGGGCAAGTTATTCGCGATATTATGGACAAGGGTAATCGCCACTCGGACCGTGTTATTTTTGAAAAAGAACCAGCGAAGCTGGTTTCCCACATTGTCGATATTTTACAAAAAGAGAAAAAGGAAGTGAAGGAGTACAAAACCTATCGGAATCCGGGGGAGCCGATTCTATAACTGCTTAAGGAGACGGGCAAGGACTTCAGGGTGTTCTGCGCCGAGTGTTGCCAGTACTTTGCGGTCTAGCTCAATCTTGCTCTTCTTTAGCTTGCCAATTAATTGACTGTAAGAGAGGCCGAGGGGTCGCGAGGCGGCTCCGATCTGGATATTCCACAGGCGGCGGAAGTCGTTCTTCTTGTCGCGTCGATGGGCAAAAGCGTGGACACCGGCATGAAGGAGGGCGGTGCGAGCTTCGCGTTCCTTCGAGCTGCGACCGAAACGGAAACCTTTAGCGGCTTTCAGTACCTTACGGCGACGTTTGAGAGCGATTGTTCCTTTCTTAACTCGTGGCATGGGGGTTTATTTAACTAAATTTGGTAAAAAGCGTCCGGCATCCTTGTTGCTCATTGGGAAATCAAAGTTTCGACGTGAGGCGAGTTGAGAGCCACGGCCCTCTTTAGCATTGAAATGGTTTCGACCGCCACGGCGCGCTAGAATCTTGCCCCGTCGGGTGACGCGGAGACGTTTCGTGAAAGATTTATTTGTTTTAGTTGCCATTAGATTATTTGCCAGCGGGTCTGTCTCGTTCTACAACTAAGTTCAAACCTTTTGGTCCTTTCTTAATACTGTCGGCGATACGGTATCCCACAGTGACCAGTTTGAGTAGGCGCTCCAGTCGTTCTTGTAGGAAATTCTTGTCTAGGTACTTAGCGCGTCCGGGGAGAAAGAGGTCAATTTTCACTCGGTGACCCTCATTAAGAAATTCTGATACCTTAGCCGCCTTGATGGCCAGATCGTGATCGCCAGTACCAATCTTTACCTGAATTGATTTCGTCTCCGTTACTTGAGTCTTACCGCGCGATAGCTTCTGCTTCTTATTCTCGAGGTACTGATACTTGCCAAAATCCATCAATTTTGCAACTGGTGGAACGGCAAGCGGTGAGATTTCAATCAGATCTACGCCACGGGACTCGGCCTCACTAAGAGCTGCTGCTAGGCTTAGGACACCCAGATTAACGCCTTGTTCATCGATTACACGCAACTCGGCAACTCTAATCTGGTGGTTTATCCTAACCGATTGGGGACGAGAAGTCAACAAAGGCTTAATTCTTAACCGGCGTGGTGGTGCCCGTAGGTTCGGTTACCACAGCTTCATCTCCCTGCTCCATCTGACCGGCAGGAATATCAGAAGCGGTGGGCGGGTAGGTAGTCTCGACTGTTGTCTCGCTGACTGGAACGGCATTATCGCCGCGGTAGTACATGTAGGCGCCAACAATGAGCACCAAAGCGATGATAACAATCAAACTACCAAGACCAAACCCTTTCTTTTTATTTTTAGTCATAGGACAGTAGTATATACTAGAAGACGCTGTAAGCGCAATGCTACAATGGGGACAATGTCTAATCTTGTGAATAACCCGAAAGCGCACTACGACTACGAACTCTTAGAAAAACTAGAGGCTGGCTTAGAATTATCCGGATTTGAGGTAAAGGCACTCAAACTGGGACGAGGTAAGCTAGAGGGTGGACGAGTCTTGGTTCGCGGAGGGGAGGCCTTCCTGGTGGGTGCAGAAATTAGTCCTTATCAGGCGGCGAATTTGCCACCAGACTACGAGAAAGGGCGAGCCCTGAAACTTCTGCTGACGAAAAAAGAAATTAGCGATTTGGCGGCCAGAATTGGTGAGCGGGGATTGACAATCATTCCATTATCAGTATATAATAAAGGCGGTCGTTTGAAGCTTGGTCTTGCGCTTGCACGGGGGAAGAAAAAGTATGATAAGCGTGAGAAGATTAAAAAACGGGAGAATAAACGAGACCTTGATCGGACTTTGAAAAGTCGCTTTTAAAACGGGGATGATCGGCCTAGACAATTGGACGGTCCTCATTTTGGGCATACCGAGAGCGCCTTACTCTCGTTAATCAAAAGGTAAAATCTACTTGCCAAAACTACGGCTAAGCAGGGCGGTACGGTTTCACCGTACTTCGCTGTTCCGAGTTTCGCTTTAGCTTAACTCGGCGTCTCTACCGGTCTCGCTTGCTGACTGGCTAGGGGTGTTATACTCGCGAGCTAGAATTCATGATCGCATCGGCACGAATTCAAAACTAAGATGCTAACTGGCGCGATGTTTGGCTCATTTCGAGTCGCGTTGGCGAAAATTTAAAGTGAGATAAGTATGTAGAACAATTTAGGTCAACCTTTTGCACGCGGGTTCGATTCCCGCCATCTCCACCAGTTAGTATCTTCGCGTTTTTTTGGTAAGGATCAGTATTGAACGGTTAATCTTAATTGCCTAAGTTTGGCTTCTAAGTCGAAAAGTATAAACTCAATTTGTTGTTCGACGTACCTAGCTAGAGAAGTGCCTTTTGTGAGAATCTTAGCATCTCCACCATCGGTGGCTGAAAATGACGCACGAAATATTATATCGATGATTTCCTGCGGGATTGGGTTTTGTGGTGTGTAAACATCTGGACAAGTATTAGTGTCGTTGCGGACACAACTGTAATGGCCAGCGTTAATTTCTAAAAGGAATCTTTTATATTTATCAATCTCAGACTGCACCATTCTCATTTGCACTAGAAGGGGGTTTTCTCCCTTGTCTAGTTTTTCTGTTTTTCGTGGAGACCAGTCAGACTCGTTGAAGCCTAGGCTATTGAAAGAAGTTTCTAAACTGCTGTATTGGCTCGTGTGATAATCAATGCTTTTTTGAGATGGGTTGGTTGATTTCAAATCATATAAACTAGATCCTAGCTTCTGCACGATTTGAGTTAAGTTTGTAGCCTCGACATAGTCGCGGCCGCTTAATTTATCGGGTTGAGTATACCCTCGATCAGATATAATGTTTTCTACTTGAGACTTTAAATTATTTAGCTTTGACATCAGATTATCTTTGGCTTGATAAATATCAACTACTTGTGCTGGCTGGATTGATTTCACCAGGGGCGGTGTCACTATGGTGGGTTGGGTAACTATTGGCTTAGGCTTGGTAAGTGTTGGTGACTCTATCGGCGTAACATCGTTTGTCCTCACCGTTTGTTTAAGCGCTTCTTTTTTAGTTCCTAGGGTTGTGGTGCTAGGATTATTTGAAATATCTACACTTTTTTCCAATTTCTTCTCAAGCTCCTTTATTCGATTTTCTAGGACTTGGGTTTTGGTTTCCTCAGGAGTTGCTGGTTTAAAAAGGTTCCAGTTATTTAACCAACTAATTGGGTTCCACCAAGCGGCTAGTGCGATTTGAGGAATGACTAGTGTGACAAGTAATCCAGTTAATACTAGTTTCGTTATCTTTTTCATGTTATTTAAAGTTTATACTCTTCCAACCCATAATTCAATTTCCATAAGCAAGGATGTAATCAATTCCATGGTCTCGCCAACAAAAAACAAACCGCTCCAATGGGCGGTTTGTTTTGGGAGAACAAGATTGCCGGGTCTTCTTACATTCCCATCCCACCTTCTGGAGCAGATGGAGCTGCTGGGCACTTCTTGTTGCAGGCGGTGCAAGTAGCATCGCCCATTTTGCAGGTACTGTGTTCACCACAGCCACATTCTTCTGGATTCATAGAGAAAAATTATTAATGCTTATAATCTGCTCTCATTATACACCAGTGGTCAATACTGGTTCAAGATGGCCCGTGTGGCTGGGCCGACATACCCAACGGATTTTATCCCGTTGGCCCTCTGTAACGCCGTTACCCCCGCTTCAGTTAGGGGTCCAAAGTTGCCGTTGGTGGGACCGTGGTAGAAACCTAGTTCGGTCAGGCGTTTTTGTAATTCAGTCACCGTTTTGCCGTTATCACCAACGCCTAAGAAGGTTGAGAAGGTGTAGCGGGGCCCGGGAGTTGGTGTGGTGATCGGGCTGTTCGAGATATTTGATGGGGCTGACCAATCTCCCAAAGTGAGGGTTGCTCGACCGCTTCGACCTGAGGAATCGCTGAAAGTGATAATGAGAGGCAGTGGATTATTGCTTGTGACGGAGTATGTGCCGAGGTAAGGACCAGAGCCGCTTCCTGTTAGGTTAACTCGAGTAAGACCAACGAGCATCAGCGGGTTACTTATTGGTTTATTGGTATTGAAGGTAATGGTCAGGCGATTGCCAGCCTTAATGAATTCTCCGCCAACATTGTCGGAGCTAATATTGAGAGAGGTAATTGTGGGCTCGGCGTTGTTGGTATAAGTACCGGTCAAGGCTGGATTATTAACCACAATGACATAGACCACCCCACACTGATTATTATTCTGACAGATCGTGACATTAGAGCCTCCGAAAGCAAGGCCCGTGAGAGTGAGGACATTCCCACTTAGAGAGGTAGAGACGGTGGCGGGGTTGGAGTTGGTTGGAATAGTGTAATTGTTGCCCGAACCATAAATGGTGACAACACTGCTCTGTCCCACATTGACCTCAACATTAGTTTGGCTAAAGGAGAGGTTGCTACCGGCGTTGGCGCCAGGAGCATTGGTGGTGATGTTTATAACTCCGCACATTTCATTGGTGGTGCAGACGGTAAGATTGCTTGTGCCGTAGCTGGCGGCGGTGATGGTAATCTGGTTGCCACTCACGCTAGCGCCGGCCACACTCGGGTTGGAGTTACTGGAGACATACAGACCACCGCTAATCGTGGCGGTAATGATGGTGCTTTGTCCGGGATTGAGAGAAACATTAGTTTGACTAAGGGCGAGGCTTTGGCAGGAGCTATTATTGAGTGACCAAGGGATAGTGGCAGATTGATAAGTGCCAACTCTCACATAGGCCGTTTTTCCACAACCGAATTGGTAGCTTGAGACACTTAGTGGGGTAGAAAAATTACCGTTTGAGTCTGTGGTGCCGATAGTGTTTATGTTTTCGGCAGAATTGCCGTAGTGAAGTTCTACGGCGGTGTTTGGGTCGCCGTGGACGGTGGCTAGCGCATTGTAACCGTTACTGGAAACGGAAAATGTGGGAACGACGGAGGCATTTGCAAGGGGGATAAAAAATCCAAAAACGAGAACAGTTAGAAGTAGAAGTGATTTCATGTTGCATATTATATAACGACAATGATTAGACCGAAAGGGTTTAATCATTGTTTGTCTCTACCGTGGTAGTCGCTAGCGGGGTACTTTCATGCTATGATAGTCTGGTTATTAAATGTTATTAAGTAAATAGCTAAACAATTATGGCAAAATCGAATTCCGCATTCATGAAACCGATGACGATCAGTCCAGAACTGGCTCTCGTTGTGGGAAAGGGTCCAATGCCTCGCTCTGAGGTGGTCAAAGCACTCTGGGTTTATATCAAGAAGAACGATTTGCAGGATCCCCAGAATAAGCGCAATATCAACGCCGACGACAATCTCCTGGCCGTTTTTGGCGGCAAGAAGACTGTCTCGATGTTTGAGATGACAAAGCTGGTCTCCAACCACCTTTCATAGTGGTTTGAGAATTAATTCTGACAACCACTTTTCAGAAAAAAATTGAGGATTTTGTCTGTGGTCATTGCGGACTAGCTGTCCGTGGCAATGGTTATACCAACCATTGCCCAGATTGTTTGTGGAGTCGCCATGTGGATAACCATCCTGGCGATCGGTTGGCTCGGTGTGGCGGGATGATGGCCCCCGTGGATTACCGGGCAGTCTCCGGTGGTTACGATGTGTTACATCATTGTGAGAAATGTGGGCATGAGAAGTGGAATAAATTGGATAGGGGTGATAAACTGGATGTCTTAATCGCTTAATAATTTTTCATGAAAAAAGTAGAAATTTATACAACTGCGACTTGCTCCTATTGCCGGATGGCGAAGGCATTTTTTCAGGAGAAGGGGGTGGCTTATGAGGAGTATAATGTGGGCACGGATGCCGCTAGGCGTCAGGAGATGATTGATAAGAGTGGTCAGATGGGTGTGCCAGTGATTGTAATCACAGACGAAAATGGCGAAGAGCAGAGGATTGTAGGTTTCGACAAGCGTTCGCTTGGAGCGGCACTTGGCGTCTAGTTTATCCCATTTTCTCCCTGCCGCTGTAGTTCAACGGATAGAACAATCCCGTCCTAAGGGATAAATGTGGGTTCAATTCCTGCCAGCGGCACCGGAATGATGATATGCTGTTGAATAGTAGCGCAAAAGATCTTGGGCTTGACAATTTGATACGGCTTGATATATAATCGGGGTTCAAACAGGATTATTAGTTAGCAATAAAAATATGTTTAAAAATAAGGCTTTTTTGGTTACCGCTCTCATTTTATCAGTCTTTCTTGCCGGTCAAGCTTCAGCGGGAGTGGCCGACGCAACCCCTCCTGAAGTTTCGCTTACACTAGACGGCGGTGCCCAATACAACAATACCGGAACCGTCAGTGCGGTTGTTGAAGCAACTGATCCAGAATCGGGGATAATCGTTTGTGAGATCGACTGGGCCGACGGAAGCGCTGAAGAGGTCACACCAGGCTTAGTCAACCACGGATATTCAAACGATGGCACCTACACCGTATCCCTCGTTTGCTTTAACGGAGAATCGCTTGCCAATTCAATCGAAACCGAAATCACTGTTGATACTGTTGCGCCAGCGGGTACAGATATTGATTTTGTAGGTGGCCCAATTTCAAATTCAACCGATGTTTCTGTGGTACTTACTCGGGGGACTGACGATGGTTCAGGACTTAATACCTGTGTGATGGACTGGGCAGATGGAACTCCTGAAGAGGAAATTCTTGCAGATGGCCCAGTTGTTCACTCATTTCCTGGAGACGGTTTGTACCCAACATTTCTTATTTGTTACGACAATGCCGGGAATTACTCTAGCGCGGAAGAATCTATAGAAGTATCAGTTCCAGTTGAACCGACTGATACAATGCCACCAACTGGACTAAGTCTAGAGTTGGATGGTGGCGCAGCTCAAAACAATACAGGATTAGTGATGGCAAACTTCTCGTCCGGAACGGATGACACGGAGATTCAGTACTGCGAAATTCGTTTATCTACCCAAGATTGGGGAGACAATGGAACGTTGGATCCAATGGACACAGAGTACATTTTCGGTCCGCTTGAGGAGGGAACTTACACTGCAGAATATCGTTGCAGGGATGTTTACAACAATATTTCCGAACCGGTCAGCGATAGCATTGAGGTAGTTTTATCTGAACCGGTAGATGACACTCCAGAACCGGAGATTCCTCCCGTGGTAACTCCTCCAACTTCTACTTCCGGTGGCGGTGGTGGGGGTGGTACTCGTGGCGGTGGTGGCTTCGTTGGGCAACCTGTTCCTCCGGTAACGGGGCAAGTCTTGGGTGCCTTTACTGGCGATGTTGATCTTGGTGAATTGTTTGCCAAACTCTTGATTGCCCTGCGCAATCGTTCGTCTCGCCCCGCTATTGCTCAAGTTCGTGGTGCTTTTACACCCAACCTGCAACTTCTCAACACTCTTCAGCAACTTACCACAATCCTTAATCGTTCTCGTTAATTCTTAGTTAAGTAAATGAATCGCTGGCTAGAACGATTCAAGAAGTATTTCATCCCACATGATGACAATACTCACCAACCGCATTTTTTGCGCGAGGGGAGTGTGGTTGCCCTGCTGGTGTTGGTGGTGCTGATTGAGGCGGCCGTAGTGATTCCTTCTTTCTTTGTTTTGCCACGTAATGGCTTCCTTGCTGCGGTTCTACCGGAAGCTCTGGTGGCTCTCACCAACGAGACAAGACAGGCGACTTCTTTACCTGACTTAGAAACCAACTCCTTGCTAACGCGGGCGGCGCAATTGAAAGCTGAGGACATGGCGACCCGTGGCTACTTCTCACACCAAAGTCCCGAGGGAGAGGAGCCGTGGACTTGGCTGGATAAAGTGGGATACAAGTTTAGTTATGCTGGTGAGAACCTGGCCGTCAACTTCTTTGATTCTCGTGATGTTGCAGAAGCGTGGCGGCGTTCACCGACCCACGAGGCTAACCTGATTCGGCCAGTTTTTAGCGAAATTGGTATCGGCGTGGCGGCTGGGAATTATCAAGGTCGCAATACTCTCTTTGTCGTCCAGTTTTTTGGTAAACCCGCTATTGCCACCACGCAGACCCTCGCCAGTATTAACATTAGTGAATCGCCTGATGATTCGCCACGCCTTAATCAGGTGCTTGGTGCGGCGGTAGCGGCAACGAAGCTAAGTTATTGGCAGATTCTAGCCACGCGTCTACATACCGTCTCCAGTAAGGTCTATTATTCCCTTCTTGCTCTGGCCATTGTTGCCTTCCTTCTTAACTTTTTTATCAGAATTAAAATTCAGCACCCGCATATCATCGTGAACGGGTTGCTTCTAATCCTCGTACTTTTTGGTGTTCTTCTTGTAAACAAAGAATTCTTTGTCAGTAAACTTCAAACGAGTTATCTACAAATCGAAGCACCGCTCTCGCAATAGTTTGTTGTATAATATGGTAGCTTATGTCACCCCGGGTCTTGATGTTCGGGTGGGAGCTTCCGCCCCACAATAGTGGTGGTCTTGGTACTGCTTGTGAAGGTCTTGTCGACGCTCTTACTGAAAAATCAGTCGAGATAATTTTTGTGTTACCCCAAAAACTGCCGATTGATTCTAGTAAATTTCGTTTAATTTTTGCTGGACCAACTCCAGCGCGGGGACTAGAGCGGGTGATGTTTTCCGCTTATGCAAAAGGCGATGAGGAAAGCCATGATGCGAGTGGTCTGAGCTTGATGGACGAGGTGAAACTCTATGCTCGTCGGGCAGAGCGACTTGCCAGGAGAGAAAATTTCGACATCATTCATGCTCACGATTGGCTTTCTTTCCCGGCTGGGTTGGCGGCGAGAAAGGTCAGCGGTAAACCGCTCGTTGTCCACGTGCACGCTACCGAGTTTGACCGCGGTGGTGGTAATAGTATCAACCAGGATGTTTACCAGATTGAAAAAATGGGCATGGAGCAGGCGGTAAAAGTTATCGCCGTATCTGATTGGACGAAGCAGTTGATCGTGCGACATTATGGTATCGCTCCTGAGAAGATTGAGGTGGTTCACAACGGTGTTCGTGTTGAAAGTAATATCAATTTACCAGAGGCGCTTACTGCACTCCGTGCTCGCGGGAACAAAATTGTACTTTTCGTCGGTCGGATTACTTTGCAAAAAGGCCCTGATTACTTCATCCTTGTTGCCCGTAGAGTACTAAAGTTTGCACCCAATACTTATTTTGTAATGGCTGGAGCTGGTGATATGGCGCCGAAGATGATGGATTTAACCGCCCAACTTGGTCTCTCGGACCGCATCTTTTTCCCCGGTTTCCTTCGGGGTGAAGAGTTGACGCGTCTCTATCAGGCGGCTGATTTATATATTTTACCTTCAGTTTCTGAACCATTTGGAATTACACCCCTCGAATCTCTTGCCGCAGGGACGCCGGTGCTTGTCTCTAGGCAATCTGGTGTCTCTGAGGTACTTAGGCATGCACTCAAGGTTGATTTTTGGGATATTGATGAGATGACCAATCAGATTCTGTCTGTCCTTGAGCATGGTAGTTTACAGCAAACATTAGCTAGGAGTGGGCAAGAGGAAGTCAGGCGGGTGACTTGGGATGCGGCCGCCGAAAAATGTATCAGGATTTACCGAGAGTTATGTTAAAATGAGGGTCTATGCCCGCAGTTTGTTTCTATTTTCAGGTTCACCAACCACGCCGAATCAAGAAGTATCGGGTGTTTGACATTGGGCACGATGAACATTATTTCAATGACTCTAGTGAGGCCGATACGAATAATCGGAAGATTATGCGTAAGGTCGCCGAGAAATGCTATTTACCGACCAATCAAGTAATTGGAGAATTGTTAGAACGACATCCAGAGTTTAAAGTTTCCTTTTCTATTTCTGGGGTGGCCTTAGAGCAAATGGAAGAGTACGCGCCCGATGCTCTTGTGTCGTTTCAGAACCTGGTGAAGACAGGGAGGGTGGAACTTTTGAATGAAACCTATCATCATTCGCTTGCCTATCTTTATTCGCCGACAGAATTCCGCAAGCAAGTACGCCTACATCGGCGGAAGATTATTGATTTGTTTAATTACGAGCCAGAGGTTTTTCGTCACACGGAACTAGTTTATAACAACGATTTAGCGCGAGAAATTTCTGAACTCGGTTTTCGTGGTATTTTGGCCGAAGGCGCTGACCACATTCTTGGTTGGCGTAGCCCCAATTTCGTCTATTCCCCGTCGGGGACTAGCGGTTTGAAGTTGCTATTAAAAAATTACAAACTATCCGACGATATCGCTTTCCGTTTTTCTTCTCGTGATTGGAGTGAGTGGCCACTGTCCGCTCCTAAGTTTGCTTCGTGGGTTTC
Organism: Candidatus Nomurabacteria bacterium; assembly: GCA_020847275.1. Taxonomy (NCBI): domain Bacteria; phylum Candidatus Nomuraibacteriota; species Candidatus Nomurabacteria bacterium. Next base: position 46,248 of record JADLCI010000001.1, on the reverse strand, counting down.
AGCCTTAAATGGTTCCGGCGAAGTAGTAAATTTGTTTATGGATTATGAAACTTTTGGTGAACACCAATGGGCGGATACGGGTATTTTTGATTTCTTGCGCTCACTTCCGACGGAAATTTTGCAACATAGAGATAATAGTTTTGTTACTGTTTCTGAGGCGCTTCGTCGATTTGAGTCGAAGGGGGAAATTGATGCGCCCCATTTCTATTCTTGGGCCGACACTGAGCGCGATCTTTCTGCGTGGCTTGGGAATCCGATGCAGCAAGATGCGGCACGGAAGGTTTACGCTTTAGAGAAGCCGATTTTGCGCACTAAAAATGAAGCCCTAATCGAAAGTTGGCGTAGATTGCTAACATCCGATCATTTATACTACATGTGTACTAAGTGGTGGAACGATGGAGATGTTCATAAATATTTCTCACCGTATGAATCACCATATGACGCGTTTATTTCCTTTATGAATGTTGTAACCGATTTAGAATTAAGAACCAGAGAAAAAGTAAATGTCTAGAGCGTTAGTTTTGGGGAATGGCCAGATTCTTGTCAACCTAGATACCGCTGGGCAGGTTCGGGATTTTTACTTTCCTCACGTTGGTCTGGAGAATCAACTCGGTGGTCACTATGTTCACCGTGTTGGGGTCTTTGTTGACGGTAGATTATCCTGGACCAGTGATGATACCTGGAAGATAAAGATTGATTATGAGGATGGCACTTTTGCGAGCAATATTTCAGCCGTTAATGAAAGGTTTGAGGTTTCGATTATGTTTAATGATCTGGTTTACAATGAGAAGAATATTTTTGTCAGGAAACTTATCGTTAAGAACATGGCGCAACATGAACGAGATATAAAGATATTTTTTGCACAACAGTTTGAATTATATGAGTCACATGCGGCTCACACGGCCTATTTTGACCCCAATCACCATGCCGTTATTCATTATCGCAATCAGCGCGCTTTCTTGGTCAATGCCAGGTTAGAAGGTAAAGATTTTGATGATTATTCCACCGGCATTTTTGAGACAGAAGGTAAAGAGGGGACGCACACTGATGCCTTTGACGGGATCTTGTCTCAGAATCCGATTGAACATGGACGAGCTGATTCGGTCATTGGTTTGTCGGCGAAGTATCAATCGGGGGAGGAAAAAACCCTTTATTATTGGCTCACTGTGGGGCGCTCAATCACCGAAGTTCTGCGTCTCAACTACTATGTAGTTCAGAACAGCCCTAGTCACTTGGTTGAGACAACGCGTGACTTCTGGCGGGCCTGGGTTAGCAGACAAAACTGGAGTTTCCACGGTTTATCGAAGGATGTGATTTCTCTATTTCAAAAGTCACTTTTCATAATTCGTGCTCACGCCGATTCGGCTGGCGGCATTGTCGCTTCGACGGATTTTCAAATTTTCCAACAGGGGGGGAGAGACACCTACAACTATGTTTGGCCGCGTGACGCTGCTTTCGCTGCGCTGGCACTGGCGCGCGCTGGCGATCTTAATGTTGCCCGGCGGTTTTTCATGTTTTGTAACGACATTCTGGATGGAGGCGAATACTTGATGCATAAGTATAGTCCAGACAAATCTCTCGGTAGTTCTTGGCATCCGTGGATGCGTGATGGGCGGCCAGAGTTGCCAATTCAGGAGGATGAAACGGCCCTTGTGCTTTCTTCTCTTTGGCAGTATTACCAGATTTCTAAGGATATCGAGTTTATCGAAGAAATTTATAATTCATTGATTAAGGCCACCGCGGATTTTATGGTGATTTATCGCGATCTCAAGACGGGATTACCGCGACCATCTTATAATCTTTGGGAGGAGAAGTTTGGTGTGAGTGTCTTTACCGCCAGCGCCGTCTTTGGCGCACTGGAGGCCGCGTCACGCTTTGCAAAATTGCTCGGGAAGGAAGAGGGTTCAGTTCTCTACCAACAAGCCGCCTCTGAGGTTAGGGACGCAATTCTACGGGATTTATATGACGAAAAGACCGGATTCTTTTTTGGTCAGCTGATTGACGCGGCTGGTGGTGCCGCTCGTGACGAAATCATTGATCTCTCAAGTGTTCATGGAATATCATTTTTCGGTATTTTACCGCCGAGTGATCCGCGACTGGTACGGGCTAGTGTGGTTGCCCGCGATACGCTCGCGGTGCATACCTCGGTTGGGGGCTTTGCTCGTTACCAGAATGACGGTTATGGACACACCGGTGCGGCGGTGCCTGGTAATCCCTGGTTTATCACGACACTCTGGTTGGCCCAGTATGAGATTAGACAGGCAAAGAACGAAGAAGATTTGGCTAGCGTGAAAGACACGTTAGACTGGGTTGCCAAACACGCAAGTGAAGCGGGGATTCTGTCTGAACAATTAAACCCGGAAACTGGCGGACCACTCTCGGCAACCCCGCTGGTTTGGAGTCATGCGGAATTTGTGAATACTCTCGTCCTTTACTTAGATAAGCTAGAAGAACTTGGTGTCTGTAAGTCTTGTAATCCAGTTTACTGATGAAATTTAAAATCGAGAAAAAATTAGCGCGAGGTTTAGGTCGCGCAGGGACAATTTCTACTCCGCATGGGGAGATTAACACCCCAGCTTTTATTGTGGTTGGCACTAAGGCCACGGTAAAGTCTTTGACCCCAGAGCAGGTTACTTCCATTGGCGCGGAAGCGGTTTTGGCCAATACTTACCATCTCTTTCTTGAGCCTGGTCCAGACTTAGTTGCTAAATCTGGCGGACTAGGGAGATTTATGAATTGGAGCGGGCCGACCTTTACAGATTCTGGTGGTTTCCAGGTATTCTCACTTGGGGCTGGATTTGATAGCTCGCTCACCAAATTTGTAAATCGTGATGAGGTAGAAAATTACAAGAAAATAGAGAATTCTTCTGCTCGACCGGCAAGAGTAGATGATGATGGAGTAAACTTCCGCTCACCTCTAGATGGTGCGGAACACCGATTTACCCCAGAAAGTTCGATGGAAATCCAATATCAGTTGGGCGCAGACATCATTTTTACTTTCGATGAGTGCACCTCGCCTCTACACGACCATGAATATCATGACAAATCACTAGCACGGACTCACTCTTGGGCAGAACGTAGTTTGCTAAAACATCAGAAATTAGACAAAAGTGGCGAGCAAAGTCTGTGGGGAATTGTACAGGGCGGCCGTTTCCAGGATTTGCGAGAGGAGAGTGCCAGAAAAATCAGCGAACTAGGGTTCGAGGGGTTCGGTATTGGTGGTTCTTATACAAAAGAGGAGGTCAACGAGGTTTTGGTTTGGGTCAATAATATTTTACCCGAAGAGAAACCGAGGCATCTCTTGGGCATTGGTGAGCCCCTAGATTTTTTTGTCGGTGTCGAAAATGGCGCTGATACTTTCGACTGCGTTGCACCCACACGAATGGCGCGCAACGGGACATTACAAACGAGAGTTGGCCGTCTAAATATTCTCAATGCTAGATATCGTGATGATCTTACTCCCGTTGAGGATGGCTGTCTATGTTATACCTGTAAAAAATATTCCAGGGCCTATCTTGCGCATCTCTTCCGTGCTAGAGAAATGCTTGGGGCAACACTCGCCTCTATTCACAACCTTTATTTCTCGGTCAACTTAGTTAAAAAAATTCGTCAGTCAATTCTGGACAACAACTTTGAGGAGTATAAATTAGATTTTTTACGACACTACAAAAACACCTAATTCTCAAAACTTTTACGGCCAAAATTCTTTGATCCAACGAACGAAAGATGATTTAGTTGTCTGAACCAACGTTGTTCCAAGTGGTTCCTCGGAAACAAGTCCAAAGCCGAAGAGACAAAGGCCATAGGCCACGACCCATGAGGCATCTCTAATTTGGGTTTTGAGCTGTGGTGCCTGAAGCGGGTCGAATAAGCGGGCCGGTAAGCGTAGTGAGGTTTTGGCAAGTCGTTCAATGTTTTCTAAATTACCACCATCACCCACAATAATAATGCCGGCCGGGAGAAGACTGTTGCGACCGATCTTTTTCAAATGTGCTTCCACAGACTCGAAAATGTCAGTAAGACGGGCCTCTATTATCTCGTCTAGTTTTTTCTTCAGACCCACCGCCTGATTCTGGTTACCACCAAGCTTTAACTGTTCGGCTTCCTCAAGTGAAACTTTCAGGCCGAGCGCAATGTCATTGGTGACATCATTGGAACCAAAGGGAAAAACCTGGAGAGATAGGGGGATCCCTTCTTCAAAAGTAATAATTGAGGTAGTTTGCGAGCCGATATTCACCAAGGCGACACCTGCCATTTTCTGGGTGGTTGAAAGGGTAGAGAAACTGCCCGCCAGTGGCGCCGCGACGACATCGTCTACGCTAAGCCCCGCTAGACCAACGACACGAATGAGATCATTTAGGTGTTGAGATAGCGAGTGGATAAAAAGTACTTTTACTTCCAGCTTATTGCCGCGAAGACCCACTGGCTGACCGAGCACCTTCTCCCCGTCTAGCTTAAAGCTAAGTGGAATTTGATGGATAACCTGGCGGTTGGGGAAATCTCCAAGAGAAGCACGGGCGGTCTCCAAGGCACGTTTCTGGTCAGCGTCGCTTACTTCTTGATCCGCCCGGGAGATTGTTACCTGGCCACTTGCAACTTTAGCGTCTAGGGTTATGCCACCGATGGAAAGTAAAACGCTCTTTAATTTAATTTTGGTCTGACGTTCTGCTTCTTTCACCGCGTCTTTGAGATTTTCTAGTGTTTCGTCGGGGTTGATGATGTAACCGCGCCTCAAACCGCGTGAATCTTTTTTGACCTGACAGAGTACGCGCGGAGAACTTGATTCGGGCACCACTTCACTGACAACGAGACGAATACTCGCGGTTCCGATATCAAGTCCGGCGACGATGTGACGGGCCATTAGAAGTGAAGAGTTTAATTAATTTCTTTTCCTCACTTTCCATTCTACTACCATGACGCATGCCTTTCAAATGAAGAAGTCCGTGGATAAAAAGCTCTAGCGGAGTGTAACCATCTTTTTTTGCCCTTTTTTTATTAATCAAAATTTCACCCGACTCAGAACTAAGCGGATAGCTTAAAACATTATGAGTTGACTTACGGTCGGTTACGAAAGCGACGCTTAGGTCGTAAGCGTCGCCCAGGACTTCGCATTTAATTTTTTCCCAGTTTCTTAAGCCGTTCATACTCTGTACGGCGCTTTAGACGCTTGAGGGCTGATTTCTTGCGTTTGTAGTGAGATTGTGGTCGCTCGGCGGCCTTCAAGCTTTTCACTCGACGAATAACACCGGAGGTTTGGACGCGCTTCGAAAAACGTCGCATAACGCTTGAGTTAGACTCGTTTCCCTCGCGTGTTACCTCAATTACCGTAACCATGGGTACTTAAACCTAACACGACTTAATGTGTTCTGCAAGGTCGGCAATTTTAACTGTTTCTTGGGAGCGATTTTGCATATTTCTAACAATGACGGTACCTTCCATTGCCTCCTTTTGCCCCAGGATGATGGTGAGGGGAACGGCGAGGCGTTCAGCTATGGCCAATTGGGCGCCCAAGGAATCTTTAGAGAGTGATTGCGCGACCGGAATCTTTGCCTTTCTTAAGGTCTCAATTACCGCAAAACTTTTTAACTTGGCGTCAAAAGAAAGTTGAATAAAAAAGATTTTTGGCTTCTTGATTATCCGTGGGTTAAGCGGCTTGTAGTTGGGGGAGACCGATAAACGATCTACGCCGATTGCTACGCCCACGGCCGGCACATCTTTCTTGTTCCCAATCGCGCGCGCGAGATAATCATAGCGACCACCAGCGGCTAGCGTGAGAATAGGGGAGTTGTCGGGATTGTCGGGCGGCGCTGCTTCTGTTATTTCAAAAACAGTCCGCGAGTAATAGTCTAATCCGCGTACTAGGTTATTGTTTATCTCGTAAGCAAGGCCCATCATTTCTAGGTATTCCAAAACTTCTTGAAAATGTTTTTGGCAGTCGTGGCAAAGAAAACTGATGGAAGATGGTGCGCCAGACTTGATTGGTTGACATTCTGGGTTTTTACAATCGAGTAGACGAAGTGGGTTAGTTTTGAATCGTTCTCGGCAGTCGGTACAAACATCGCGTAGGTGTTTTTTGTAGTAATTAATTAGTTCTCGGCGGTAATTTTGACGGCAATCTTTGTCGCCGAGGCTGTTGAGTTCTAGGCGTAAATTTTCGAAGCCCGCCTCGTTTAATATGAGCATCGTCACCTTAATAATCATCGCATCGGCCACCGCCTTGCTTGTCCCGATTGCTTCCATGTCGAATTGACGGAATTCACGATAACGTCCGCGTTGAGGTTTGTCGTGACGGAAAACGGGGCCATAAGAATAGAGAAGGATTGGTTGTGGTTCAGATTGTAGACCGAGCTCAAAATAGGCTCGCATGATTGGTGCGGTTAATTCTGGTCGAAGGGCAAGTTGGTCACCACCTTTCGTGCGCAGGGTGTATATTTCTTTTTCAACAATGTCGGTGGCTTCTCCCACCGCCCGAGTGAAGAGGTTGGTCTGCTCCATAATTGGGGTTTCAATTGGGCGGAAGCCATAGTAGGTAGCAATTTCTGCCGCTTTCTCAGCAAAACCCTGCAGGTGATAAGATTCTGAGTCGAAGAAGTCGCGCATCCCTTTTGGTATTTGAATCGAAGCTTCACCCAAGTTCTTTTTCTTAGGAGCTTTTACTGATTTGGTGGTTTTGGTCTTTTTCATTTTCCTTTTTAGAAATTCTGTTGACCGGGGAGGAGGGAAATTTTCGTCAACGGGAATAGACGTAGAAAAGCTCTTCCGGTCATAAAGTGTTTTTCTACTGTTCCCCAGGCGCGTGAATCGAGACTTACCGATCGGTTGTCGCCCATTACAAAATATTCATTATCAAAAAGTTTTGTCGGTGGTAATTCCGAATCAAATGGCTTTTTAATATAATCTTCATTCAGCTTGACGCCGTTAATCGTTACTTCGTTTCCATGAATGGCGATTGTTTCTCCCGGTAGACCGATTATCCTTTTAATGAAATGAGTCTGTGGCGCTTTCGGATATTGGAAGACAACAACTTCACCACGCACTGGCTCGCGAAGATGGTAAGATAGTTCGTCCACAATCAGATATTCATTGTTGTGGAAGGTTGGATCCATGGAGGCTCCACTGACAATGAATGGTTGGGCCACATAGGCACGAATCGGTATGACAATAACAAGGGTGATGAAGATAAACTTCACTGTTTCCCAGATTCCAGACCGAATTTTCTGCCACATATCGCGCTATTTTACTCTCTTTTTAATGTCCTTGCAACTGTGTTAATATTCAATGATGCCCCACTTAATTGTTGGTCTGGGTAATCCAGGAGAGGAGTATAAAAACACGCGACATAATGCCGGTCGAATCGTGCTAGAAAGAGTTCGACAGATATTAGAATTGGCTGATTGGAAGACGGATAAAAAATGGAAGGCTCTTAAATCTGGCGATAAAAGTTTACTCTTTCTGTTGCCAGAAACAATGATGAATAATTCTGGAAAAAGTTTGGTGGGTTTGATAAAAAACAAAAAATCGGCGGCAAAACTGATTGTTGTTCATGACGATCTAGATTTGCCGACGGGCATTCTTAGAATTAGTTGGAATCGTGGTTCTGGGGGTCATCGTGGTTTAGATTCTATTATTAAACAAATCAAGACAAGGGAGTTTGTCAGAATTCGATTGGGAATTGGTAAAAAACAACCAATTCTTAAGCACATTCTTGGTAACTTCAAACCAGCGGAGCTCAAAACAGTCCAAGGTTTAGGCAAAAAGGTTGCGGCGGCAATTGAATTGATTGTTGAAGAGGGGAAGGAAAAAGCAATGACACTTTTCAACTAAAACTAACCGTTTTTTCGTTGATGTTGACATCTGTGCGTTGACTTTGTCATAATTGTGGTAGCTTCTGAAATGATACTGGATCTAGTTCTTTTGAGGAGAGAAAATGAAGATGCCTACCTGTAAGCAGATGTGTGCTATCAGCCTAGTTTGTTGGTTCCTGAGTGTTTTTGCGATACTAAGGAATGTTAATGGGGGTTCCTGGACCCTCTGGTACGCGATCTTATTTGTTCTGGATCTCTTGGTAGTGGCCATTTCCCTGTTGGCCTGTCCTGTTTCTAAACACATGGATGGCGAATCTTCGGGACCACTTTTCCTTCCCCCGTGTTGAATTAGTCGCAGTGGTCGGCCATTAAACCCCCCAAGTTTTACTTGGGGGGTTTCTCTCTGACCAACTTTTTTCTCCCCAGTTTCTCTTACTTTTCCTTGTGTCCGAACGAGAGTGTCATCTTGTGGTTTTTGGGTTCGAAAACGTTGATGGTGAAAGGATAGGTCTTGCCAAGCTCCAGCTTCTTTTTTAGGTCATCTTCATTCGCAAATTCGGAGATATGAACCAGGCCAGCTACACCTTCCTCGATGGAAACAAGCGCGCCGTGTTTATTGTGTTTGATTACGACCCCGGTTACCCGCTCCTCTTTGTTGTATTTTTTCTCTGCCGCTTGCCAGGGATTTGGTTTCAGCGCTTTGATGGAAAGTGAAATTTTATCATCTTTTATCTCAATGATTTTTGCCTTCAGCTTATCGCCAACCTTGAAGTGGTCACGAGGATTTTCTACTAGCGACCAATCTAATTCTGAAATGTGTACCAAACCTTCGAAGCCTTCCTCAATCTTCACGAAGATACCGAAGTCTACTACGCCGGTTACTTCACCGGAAACCACATCGCCGAGGCTATATTTCGAGACAATGTCGCGACGGCTCTTACTAGAAACAGCTTTTTCTGAAAAAATGAGCTTGCCCTCTTTCGGGTCTGCTCCGATCAGATAGACTGGGAGCTTCTCTCCGACGAGCTTTTTCAGTTCTTCCATTATTTTGTTTTTATCTCCGTCAACCACTTTCGGGTAATGTTCTGGTTTTAGTTGGGAGGCGGGGATGAAACCATCCAATCCTTGCCAAGCTAGGGTTAAACCACCTTTGTTGGCATTCTTAACGAGCACCTCAAAGAGCGTATTTTCTTCAATCGCCCGTTTGGCCTCGGCCCAGATCAATGCTTGCTTGGCTTCTTTCAGCGACAGCTCCATGTAGCCGTCCTCACCTTCTGACGTCACAACCTTGGCGCTGATCGTGTCCCCGATACTGATTTCTTTCAGCAGATCCCTAGCATTTAAGTATTCCCGTCCGAAGATTAGCCCTGTTCCAAAGGGTGGAATATCCACATAGACGGCCATTTTTGCCTTACCGATAACCGTTCCGGTCACAATAGACTGCTCGCGAGGCTTCTCGATGGTGTCGCGCAAGATCTCATCCATCACTGTTAGGATGACTGCTTCCTTTTTCTCTTCCTTTAACATATCCACAGCATTATATAGATTTACTTTTATTTATCAAGTCCTAGCTGTATAATGGTTAGCAGAAAAAGATTATTAACCAATTAGCTAATTTTCTATGTTTAAATATTTTGCAGTAGTCATGGCCGCTATAACACTTGTTCTCTCGAGTATTATGGTCGCAGATGCTCTGGTGCCTAAGAGTTTGTCCGGTATCGCGAAGGATGTTATTGATGAAATTAACACTCCTAACGGTGCCACTGTCGGCACTCCCGCGACAACGCCTTCGCTTAGTTTGACCACTGGTGGTTCGGGCGCAAATGCTCAGGTTGTTCGAGGAGATGTTCGTGTTGATGGCACGCTCCATGCCGTGAGCCGTCTCTGTGTGGGTGAAGATGCTGGTAACTGTAAGACTAATCTTCGCGGTGAGTGGTGTGGTTTCTCCGGTGCTTTATCTGGCGTGATGGATTGTCAGGGTGTAAGTTTGCCAAATTGTCCAGCTGGTTATACTTACATGACCATCGGTTTGGCCCATTCCTTCGGCTTCTTTGGCACTTGCATCCACATTTAAGTTTAGCTGATTTACTCGACTAAAAAACTGGCTTTCAAGCCAGTTTTTTGCTATAATTAAATGCCATGGTTATTAGTCATTTCGGCTTAGGGATGGTGAAGGTTCAGCTCGGTGATCGGGTGATTGTTTTCAATCCCATTGGTAAAGGAGCTGACATTGAACCTACAAAATTTGGTGCGGATTTAGCACTTGTCTCATTGCGTGACTCGGCTTATAACGGTGTAGAGCAAGTTTCGCGTGGTGACCGGGTGCCGTTTGTCATCGATAGTCCGGGTGAATATGAGATTGCCGGTGACTTTGTTCAAGGTTTTTCCACTTCTGGTCCAAGTGAGAAGATTAATGTAGCCTATCTCCTTGTTCTCGATGGTGTCCGTCTCGCACATCTTGGGGCGCTTGCGAAGCCCGAACTTCCAGATTCGGTTGTGGAAACACTCGGCAAGATTGATGTTATTTTTCTTCCCATTAGTGATGACCTGCTGGGTCCAAAAGGAGCCAACAAGCTTGCCACCCTGCTTGAACCACGGGTGGTTGTTCCGGTTAACTTTGACGCAAAAGGTTTAGCGGCCTTCCTTAAGGATATGGGTGAAACGGTCGAGCCGATTGATAGTTGGACGATGAAGAGGAAAGATTTGGTGGATAAGGAAGGCGAAGTCGTTGTCATTAAGTCTTTCTGAAAATGACAAATTGGTGGCAGAAACTAGAAGGGTTGAGGCGTGAGCCAGAGGCAAAACGGAAGAGGATTCTATGGTGGAGTACCAGTCTGCTCACAATCCTCATCATCCTACTCTGGTTGCTTGCCTGGCGCCTGTCTGCTCGGCCGGTATTCTCACCGGTGTTGGAACCGGCGAGCGAGACAAATTGGCTGGCAGATGCTAAATTGAAAATAATAACGGGATGGAAAACTCTGATACTAACAAAATAGTCGGCGTGGACATTGTCCGCGAGATGAAAGATTCGTACATTGATTACGCGATGAGTGTAATTGTCGCGCGCGCGCTTCCCGATGTGCGTGATGGACTGAAACCAGTTCACCGACGGATTCTCCATTCGATGAACGAGCTGGGTCTAGGTGCAGCGGCGAAATTTCGCAAGTCGGCTTTGGTTGTCGGCGATGTGCTCGGCAAATACCATCCTCACGGCGATACCGCTTGTTACGATGCGCTGGTTCGTTTAGCTCAAGATTTTTCAATGCTCCATCCTCTGGCCGTTGGTCAGGGTAACTTCGGCTCCATTGATGGCGACCCACCGGCGGCGATGCGTTATACCGAGATCAAAATGGCACCGCTTACAGCAGAAATACTGCGTGACATCGATAAGGACACCGTTACCTTTGCGCCTAATTACGATGGCACAAGAACTGAGCCGACAGTAATGCCCTCAGTCATTCCTAATTTATTAATCAACGGTACCGTCGGGATTGCTGTTGGTATGGCAACCAAAATTTTGCCACACAATTTGGTTGAGGTTATGTCGGCGCTCACCCATTTGGTAGATGACCCCGAGGCGACCACTGACGACTTGTTAAAATTTGTGAAGGGTCCGGATTTTCCAACGGGCGGACTTATTTTCAACGAAAAAGATATTGCTCATGCGAGCGCCACTGGTCGTGGCGGTGTTCTGGTGCGCGGTGAGACAGAGATCGTCGAGCACAAATCAGGCTCTTTTCAGATTGTAATCACCTCTATTCCTTATCAGGTCAACAAGGCGGATCTTATTGTAAAGATTGCTGATCTGGTGCGGGAGAAGAAGCTTGAGGGGATTAGAGATATGCGCGATGAATCCACTACTCTTGATAATATGCGCATCGTAATCGATTTGAAGAACGGTGCTTTCCCACAGAAAATTGTAAATGCTTTATATAAAAACACGGAGTTAGAAACAGTTTTTCACTACAATCAGTTGGCGTTAGTAGATGGTGTCCCGCGCTTGCTCTCGCTTCGTGATGTGGCAGAAGAGTTTATCAAACATCGGCGGGAGATTATAACTCGTCGGACGAAGTTTGATCTCATTCGTGCTGAAGAGCGCGAACACATCCTGCTCGGCCTGAAGAAAGCCATTGATATCATTGACGAGATTATTGCAACAATCAAGAAGTCGACTGACGCTGATGTGGCAAAGACGAACTTGATAAGTAAGTTTAAGTTCTCTGACAGGCAGGCTGTGGCTATCTTGGAGATGAAGTTGCAGCGATTGGCTGGTTTAGAAATTAAGAAAATTTTGGAAGAATTGAAGGAGAAGCAAGCGTTGATCAAAGAACTGAAGGCCCTTCTTGCTAGTGACGAGAAGATTCGTGGGGTGATTAAACAAGAGTTTACTGAGATTATCCAGAAATATGGTAAACCTCGCAAAACTAAAGTAATTAAACATGCGGCGGGGGAGATTAACACCGAGGATCTTGTGCCAGAGAAAGAAAATGTTTTGGTGGTTACGGCCGGCGGCTATATTAAAAGAACCGATCCTTCCGAATACCGGGCCCAGCGACGTGGTGGAGTGGGAGTTGTAGATCTGAATGTGAAGGAGGAGGATTTTGTGACAATTTTACTTTCTGCCAATACCCATAGCGACATGCTTTTCTTTACCAATCGTGGCAAGGCCTATCAATTGAAAATGTATGATTTACCAGAAGGTAAAAGGGCGACTCGTGGTAAGTCGGTGATGAATTTCTTGCCACTCGCTGATGACGAGAAGATTACTTCCGTTCTGTCTATTCCCAAGGGACAGAAGGGGAAGAAGGCGGGTTTAATAATGCTGACCAAGAATGGCGTGGCAAAAAAGGTTTCCGGTGAGAGTTTCTCGGATGTGCGACGCAGTGGTATTATGGCCATCAAGCTAAGTCCAGGAGACGCATTGCTCTCCGTCCTGTTGGTGGAAACTGGTGATGAGGTGATCGTGGCTTCCTCCGCTGGGCAGTCGATTCGTTTTACTGAGAAAGATATTCGCGAGATGGGCCGGGCGGCTGGCGGTGTGAGGGGGATTAAACTGAAAAAGAATGATGAGGTTGTTGGCGCAAGTGTGATTAAGTCTTCACATCGCGATAGCACCTTTCTCGTGATGACCGAAAATGGTTATGGCAAAAAAACAAAACTATCTGAATATAAAACTCAAAGGCGTGGAGGTTCTGGTATCAAAACAGCCCAGTTAACAGCGAAAACAGGTAAACTTGTGGCGGGAAAAGTAATCTATCCAGAAGAAAGCGAAATTGTGGCAATGAGTAAACAAGGGCAAGTAATTCGTACAGCGCTCGGGGAGATCTCGACACTTGGCCGTCAAACACAAGGAGTGCGCATTATGAAACTTCGAGAGAAGGATCATTTAGCTTCGCTGGCGTTTTTGTAGGGTTTTCGTGATTAGTCTGTGTTATAATTTCTCCATGTTCTCCGATCCAATTGAGAATGTGAAGAGACTTGGTTTAGTAGAGGGTAATCGGGCCGTGGACTTTGGGTCTGGGTCTGGGGCTTATAGTTTGGCAATGGCTCGTCAGGTTGGTGTTACGGGGTTGGTTTATGCTGTGGAAGTTCAGCAGGTTTTGCTTGAACGGTTAGCTAGGGAGGTCAAGACTCAGCGAATCAACAACCTCAAGATTGTTCATGGCGATGTCGATAAGATTGGCGGTACGGGTCTTCGCGACGGCGTTGCCGATCTTGTTCTACTGGCCAACATCCTCTTTCAGTCTGATGCAAAATATACGATGATATTAGAGGCGAAACGGGTCTTGAGAGCTGGGGGTCGTCTAGCTGTGGTAGAGTGGTCAGGCTCCTTTGGGAATCTCGGTCCCGCGGAGGATAGAGTAGTTCACCCAGAAGAGGTTAAGGAGATTGGCGCACAAGCAGAAATGACTTTTCTAAACGATTTTCCGGCCGGGGAGCATCATTATGGTCTAATGTTCCAGAAAAATTCTAGACAACCATGAACGGCTTTCAGATGACAATTGTCGGAGCTTTTATCGTCGCGCTCATTGTTGGCGTGCTTGTCTTTGCTGGTGTTTTGCCGGGTTTTCGTGCGCCGGAAGGAGGAACAGGGGGGTTAGTTGTGTGGTGGGGGACAATTCCTGAAGATAGTTTGGGGGAGATGTTGAATCAGATTAGTCGTGAACATGACGGTGATTTCACCCTACAATATGTTGAGAAAAATCCCGAAACTATTGAGAACGATTTGGTGGAGGCTCTAGCCCTCGGTCGCGGACCAGACTTGGTTACCCTTGCCTCGGATCAACTTTTACGACAGGAAGCAAAACTTCAGCCGATTCCCTATGCCTCAATTTCTCGACAATCTTTTAAAGACACTTTTGTATTGGGGACTAGTTTGAAAGATTGGGAACTCATGTTTGGATCAAACGGCGTGATCGGTCTACCGATTTATGTTGACCCACTGGTTCTCTATTATAATCAAGATTTGCTGACTAACGCTAAGCTGCCACTGGTCCCTCGTTTATGGAAGGATTTAGCACCGGCGATTAAATTACTCACACAAGCTGATGGTCGGGGAAATATTAATCAGGCAGCGATGGCGATAGGTTCTTTTAGTAATATTACACATGCCAAGGAATTGCTCTCGCTACTTTTCATCCAAGCCGGCAATCCAATCGTCGCCCGTAGCAATGGTTTCCCGACCGTAACGCTAAAAGATTCGCTTGGTTTCAATAAGGCGCCGGCCGGCGAAGCGGTTGCCTTTTTTCTTCGTTTTACTGATCCGACTAATACCCTTTATGCTTGGAATAGCTCCCAGCCGGAAGCACTCGAGGCATTTCTTCGCGGTCGCCTTGCTCTCTACTTTGGTTTCGGAAGCGAGCTTTCACGCCTGGCGGTACAGAATCCGCAACTCAATTTTTATCTAACACTGCCGCCGCAGCGTGACGTGGGCGCAAAGCAAGTTACGCTCGGGCGGTTTTATTTTCTCGGTATTCCCCTTGGCGCTAAGAATCCGACGACGGCCTATCTTGTTTCCACCATACTCGCCGGCAGTAAGTTTGGCGCGATGATTGCGGGTGCGGTTGGCTTACCACCAGCGCGCAATGATTTGCTTACCAAAGCACCGTCGGATCCCAATCTGGCCGTGCTCTATCAGGCCGCAATTCTTGCTCGTGACTGGCTAGATCCAGATCCAAGCAAGACGCAGGCAATTTTTCGTCGTCTAGCAGAGTCAATTGCACTTGGCCAGGTCGATGCCGATCGGGCAATTAGTAATGCCGATATAGAATTAGAAAATTTGTTACCACGCCGAGATGAGAACATCAGCAATTAAAGTCCTTGTCGTTTCCCTTTGTCTAGTTGGCTTCTTGGGAGTGGCGACTCTTGCATACGCTCAAGCGCCGCTGGTTCCCACTTGTGCTGGTGACGATTGTGGTGCGGCAGATTTCTTCATTCTTCTCGACAAGATTATTAAGTATTTCGTTTTTACATTGGCTGTGCCGGTGGCCACCATCGCAATTGTTTACGCTGGTATTATTATGGCCAGTAATCCAGGTAAAGAAGGGAAACGGACTGAAGGTAAGGAGATTATTGAAGCGGCGGTCATTGGGCTCGTTTTAGTCATTGGGGCCTGGTTGATTGTTACCACAATCGTGAAATCTTTAATTAAGCCTGAATTTCGTAGTAGTATCGAACGAGTGGTGCCACTTGGTAATTAAAATGTTAGGATTAAACTAATGTCTACTTGGAAATTACTCGTTGCTCACGCACAGCAGCAAACAGGGAATACTGGATCCGGCGGTCTAATAAGCAACCCGATTAACGTTAACAGTTTGAGTGATTTGGTGAATAAGATCCTGGAGATTATTATCCAGGTGGGGATGCCAATTTTGGTCCTAGCCGTGGTTTACGTCGGCTTCCTGTTTGTCTCTGCTCGTGGCAGTGAGGATGGTCTGAAGAAGGCCAAGAACGCTCTTCTAACGGTTGTGATTGGCGCAGCAATTGTGCTTGGGGCGTTCGTGATTTCCAGTGTTATTGAGAATACGATTACTAGTTTAGAGGTCGGACGATAAAATAATTTATGAAAGATTTCGCTTATTTGGTGAATACATTGATTACGAAGGTCCTTAATCCGCTTTCCTACTTGTTCTTGGCGGTTGCGGTTGCGTACTTTTTGATGGGCGTGCTAAAATATGTTAGGCAATCGGGTAGTGATGACGACCGAGAAGAGGGGAGGAAGATGATGATCTATGGAATTGTCGCTCTCTTCGTGATGGTCTCGGTCTGGGGTTTGGTCAATGTGCTTGGTGGGACGTTTAATCTCGACAATAATTCTCTCCCCGTGCCGTCGCTTTCCGACAGATAGTATTAATAGTTTAATAAAAATAAATGAACAAGTTTTTCAAGCAAGTTTCTGTTTCTGGTCTAACCCTTGCTCTTCCGGTGTTTGCTCTGGCTCAGAGTGTGACTAGTCTTGAAGGTGGTTTTGCTACGATTATTCGCTTAATCAATAACTACATCATCCCGCTGATAATTGGTCTGGGGGTCGTGTATTTCCTTTGGGGTGTTCTTCAGTATGTTACCGCTGGTGGTGACGATGAGAAAAAGGCGGCTGGCCGTTCCACAATGATCTACGGTGTTATCGCTCTCTTCGTGATGGTCTCGGTCTGGGGTTTGGTCAATGTGCTTGGTGGGACGTTTAACTTCGGCGGGGCCAATCGTCCAACCCAGATTCCTACAGTTCCTCCACCTCAGGGCTTCTAAATGAATTGGTTGGTTAAGACTGCTTCTGCGGCTACCAATTTGCCGATTCTGGATCGGATTAATAAAGCAATTGTCGATCCGCTAATCTTGTTGCTGGCCGCCGCCTCTCTCGGGATGTTCCTCTATGGGGTTTACGAGATGGTGATGGGGGCGGCGAATGAAGAAGAACGGAAGAAGGGTCAACAGCATGTTCTCTACGGGGTGATCGGTCTCTTCATCATTTTCTCGGTTAAAGGTATTCTCAGTCTAATTTATATTACGGTTACGAGATAAATATTCTGGAAAAAATAAAACCCCCCGTCATCGTTGCATCGCGCAACAATGACTGGGGGGTTTTGGTCTCTAGCGCCTCGGTTGCCAGACGACCTTAACCTTGATTGACCCTTCCTTGGCTTTGAACTGGAAACTTCCCCTTGGGATATCTGGCCAATTAACCAGAACCATTGGTCCAATCTCATGGATTTCCCCGTTGGGAAACTTGATCCAGCCGTCTCCGTCCTCGTGGATCTGGAAGTCACAATCACCGGGGATCGGTTTCGTTGGTCTGGACCACGCATCGCTTGTTGCGATCAGTTCGTCCCAGCCAAGGGTGCCAACACGGCCTCGGTTCGTTTGTTGTGGCCGTGCCCACCGACCGGTGATTGATTGATCGCTGGTGTATAGCCAGTAACCACCAAGAACAAGCAGAATGAGTAAGACAAAACTTCCCGCTGTTTTCCCGACCCACTTCCAGTTGATCGGTGTCGATTTTCTGTCCTCCCCATTTTTGTCTTTATCCTGTTTGTCATGGTTACCTCTGGTTATTTTCCACATTCTGTAGATCGCCAGAAGTCCGATTGCCACTAGAAGCCCAATTAGAGATATGGTGACAAGTTTCTCTGCCAGGTTTAAGGGGTTGTTAGTTTCTATGGCCGGTGGTGACGGGACAACAGCTTTTCTTGTGCCATTTGAGAAAAGAAAAAAACTACCCATCATTATCGCCACGACAGACGAAAGTAAAAGAATCTTTCTCGTCATTTGTTTTCCTCCTTGGCTTTTTGCCAGAGTTCTTTGCGAGCCTTCCATAATTTGTGTAGAAAACGCAGTGTGGTTTTGATTTCTCGCCGGAAACACCAGAGGATTCCCAATACTCCATAGAGTATTGAGACAACACTCACAATGGACACAATCCCAACACTTTCAAACATGGCGACCTTACTCCTTCTGTATCTAGACAACACGTTTTGTCAGGGAACAATCAACTGTTTCTATTATATCACAAGCAACTTTTTTGTCAAGCGAAATAAAAAGGCCGTTTGGGTTGCTAACCCCAAACGGCCTTGTTCTGTAACGAAATTCAGTCTTCCCTTGTGTCATCTGCTGTTGGTCCATCAACCGGAATGGTGTTGATTGGTGGTGTCCCACCAGCAAGAGACAGGACTCTGACATTGGTTTCTTGCAGAGCTGTTGCTTGTGCCAGGCTCGCGGCCAGGGTGTGGTTACCACCTGCGGCGTTAAGTTTGGCGGCGATGACCCTTGCTTCGGCGTCACCAACTTTTCCGATTCGGGCCGCTTCACCGTCTGCTTTGGCTCTTACGCCATCGGCCACTCGATTCTCAATCTCCTCACTCTGGTAAGCTTTTTCAGCGTCCGGGTCGACGAATTTCCAACCCTGGAAATCAACAGAGATGATGTCTACACCGCAAAGTCTTCTGGTGCCGTCTGCTGATTCTGGCAACCCCTCTGTGGGTGGATGCCCGTTCATTTCCATAATTCGTGTTCGCAGGTCATCTGCGGCACCTTCTTCTCTCGCGGCCAAGGAACGAAGTTTTTCAACATCAAACTCCTCCCCTTCGTTTCCCTTTTCACCAGCCCAACCACGAGTAGCCTCTTCGACTTTGGCTATAACGAGTCCGAGCCAATTACCAGTTGGTTGGATCCGAAATAGGGTTGTTTCTGGTCTAACTATTTCGAGTGTGACTACAAGTGTGATTTCAACCTCAATGTTTCCTTTTAGTCTGATGCCCCTGACCTGTACGCCATACGGATACCGGAAGAAAAGGGAACTGACAATCTCTCGATTCCGCGGAATCAGCGCAAAGTGGGCTGAGTCTTCCGGCTTATCCCACTTTACCCATGAGAAAGGATAACGTAGGACACTTTTGAATGGCGGTAGGCCAATCCAGTAAATTCCAAAGGGTCTCCATGGTTTTTTCTTACTGCTGGGTGTAATTTCTCTGAGCTCGCGATCGTAATCATAACCACCGATATTTACCAGTAGTTTGTGTAACGAATCACCAGCTAAGACCGCCTTGATTTGACCCTCTGGGACGAACCCAATGATGAAATCGTTCCTTGCCATCAGATTAACCAGAAGTATCAGGAAAACCGTGATGAGAGGAATTCCGAACCACCAAAGGAATGGAGTGGTTGTTGACCAGATATTTGCCCAGTTTACCTCAAACATGTCATTCTCCTTCTGTATATGGGGTTTGAAAGCCCGTTTTCAAGGATCAAACTTGATGAAAGGGGTCACACGACCTCTATAATCATCCGACCCTTATTATACACCCATAGAACTATTCTTGTCAAGTAGTGCCGAGGAGAGGACTTGAACCTCCATGGGGTTGCCCCCGCCAGCTCCTAAGGCTGGTGCGTCTGCCAATTTCGCCACCTCGGCTTGTAAAAACTGTGCCCTGTGAGGGATTCGAACCCCCGACCGTTCGCTTAAGAGGCGACTGCTCTACCAACTGAGCTAACAGGGCCTGAATTTCAATGAAACAAGGTGCCCGGGGTGGGACTCGAACCCACACGCCCTTTCGAGCAACAGATTTTAAGTCTGTTACGGCTACCAATTACGTCACCCGGGCTGGAGGCCTAGGGCGGAATCGAACCGCCGCGTAAGAGTTTTGCAGACTCTTGCCTTACCACTTGGCGACTAGGCCAGCTCTGGATTACTGTAACAGTTTATCAATCTTTTGGCGATGTTTCTCGCCCGCGTCCAACGCGAAGCTGATTTGAGGTAAGTACCCAGCGCGTAAATGTTTGTGGACGAAAAGGATGAACTCGCTCAACTGCCGGCGGACAAAGGCGAGGGCCGCCCGTTCTTCGGTTTCGGGGAGAACCGAGATTAGAATTTGTAAGCGCTGGCTATTGTTGGAGAGAATGCAGTCGGTAACCGTTATCAGTGATCGTGGTCCAGCGTGAAGACCGAGAAACTCTGCGGCTAGCCGCTGGAGTTCTGCTACCAGTCGATCTTCTCGTCGTGACATCTTAATGCTCGGTAATTTCTAAAATTTCTAGCGTGTCCCCCGAAGCCAGTGGTAACTTCGTTTCGATTAGGGAACCAAACTGATGATCTTGGGCTACTTCTTTGGTCGGTAATTTCTGCTGTTGTAATTCTAAAATTTTACCACGAGCGACTTCATTATCGCGGCGGATTACTTTGACAGTTTTTCCTAACACCATTCTACCGCTCGTGACCACACCACCGATGACTTGGCGGTCTTTGTCGCTACCGAAAACCTTGAGCAGTTTGGCTCGACCAATAACGGTAATCTCTTCGCGTTTAGGTTGTTTTGATTTGATTTTTTCCTCAAGCCATTCCGACAACTTATAAATGATATCAAATGTGGCTACTTCTACTTTCAGTTTTTCTACCAAATCAGTCGTATTTTTTTCCAAGCTAGTTTTGAAACCGAGAACAATTGCACCTCTCGTAGCCCCCGCCAGCTTAATATCGTTATCGCCAATTCTACCGACCCCAGTACTAACTATTTTGATTCTTGTCTGCTCATTACTCAGTTTGTTGATTTCCTTCTCCAGCGCCTCTAGGCTACCGGCCACGTCAGCTTTCAATATGAGGGAAATTTCGATTGCGTTTTCTGGCGTTGCGCTCGTTGGTTTGGTGGCCTCTGGTTTAATCTTTTCTCGGTTGGCCCGTTCTTCGGTTGCGAATTGTTCCGCCGCCCTTTTGTCTGAGAATGCTTGAAAGGTGGCACCAACTGGTGGTAATTCGGTAAGACTAACTACTTGGGCGGGGGATGATGGAGGTAAGGTTTTTACCATGACACCGGCAAAATTGTTAAGTCTCTTTACCTTACTTACGACGCCAGCGATAACTAGTAAATCCCCAGTGTTAAGAGTCCCGTTTTTGATAATTAGAGTAGCAGAAACACCAACTCGTTGGTCGAGGTTGGCTTCCAGCACAAAACCAGTGGCCGGGGCGGTGGGATCAGCCGAGAGATCCTGAATTTCGGCGAGGAGCGATAGTAGTTCTAGAAGTTCTGGAACATTGGCACCCGTTTTTGCCGAAAGTTCCATCACAGGAATGGTGCCGCCATAACCTTCAAGTAAGACATTTTTTTCTGCCAACTGTTGCTTAATTAATTCTGGGTTGGAGTTTGGGCGGTCAATTTTGTTGATGGCGACGATGAAGGGAAGTTTGGCGTCAAGGATATCGTCTAGTGCTTCCAGTGTTTGTGTCTTCACGCCCTCTTCTGCGGAAACGACAAGGATCGCCAAGTCAGCAATGTTTACACCACGCTCGCGCATTCCGGTGAAGGCCGCGTGTCCCGGAGTGTCTAAGAAAGTGATTTTTTCAGTTTGGTAGGCGCTGATTGCTTGGGTGATTCCACCCGTTTCTCCGTCGACGACATTTGTCTTGCGGATGTAGTCAAGAAGAGTTGATTTACCGTGGTCAATGTGGCCCATCACCACAACGATTGGTGGTCTTGTTTGGTTAGACATAATTTTGAGTTAAAGCGCGATGGCGCGGCGCTCCTCGTCGGAGAGCTCGAATTCTGAAGCGCGGTTCTTGATTGGCTTAGCGAAGACACTTGTCTTCTCTCGCGAATAGAGAGTAGAGATTACAACGCCATCACCGTGTTCGTCCAAGAAGCTCGTGGCGAAACTGTAATTTCCACCCTGAACAGCAAAGGGATTGAAACGAACCGTCTTTACTTGTTGGACGCTTTTCTGTAGGCGCTCTTCCATCTTGATTAGGTGTTCTTTTATTTCCTGATTGACCTTATCCGTTTGTTTGACACTGTCTGCAAGGGAGTGGAATGAATCTTCTAGACTGTTACCATTTTTGCCGAGCGTAAAGCGGCGTAGACGCCACTCTAGGTAAACAGACCAAGCAAGCAGGAGGACGCAGGCTCCAACCAGTAGATAGAAAGGGTCAAAAAAGCTAAGGTCTGGCATCGTGGGAGAAATTATACTAGAATCGCGATAATGAAGCAAATTTTTCTAGACGCAGCGGCTGGACCACGGAATCCATCTAGCTTACATGCCAGCGGGGTGGTGGCCAAAATAAAACTGGAAAAAGCCAGAGACAAGGTGGCGCGTGTCCTGTTTTCTCAACCAGACGAGATTATTTTCACTTCGGGCGGGACAGAGGGCAATAATTTAGCAATTTTTGGCCTTCGTCCCAGGCATCTTATTGTCACCGAGTTAGAACATGCTTCGGTTCTGGAACCTGCTGCGACCCTTAACGCCACTTTTTTGAAGGATATTTCTAGTTTAAAAGAGTCTTTGCGCCGTGAAACAGATCTAGTCTCAATTATCTATGCCCACAATGAAACTGGCGTGATCCTGCCAATTAGAGAGGTGGCGAAGTCTGTTAGAAAGTTTCGCCAGAAAAATAAAACACACCAGCCATATTTGCATATCGACGCCTGCCAAGCACCACGATATCTAGATCTGAATGTTCAGAAATTAGGCGTAGATTTAATGACCCTAAACGGCAGTAAGCTGGGTGTGCCGGGAGTTGGCTGCCTCTTTGTGCGGCGTGGCGTTAGTCTAAGCCCAGTTTTTCTTGGTGGTGGACAAGAGAAAGGTTTAAGATCGGGGACAGAAAATGTGGAAGGGATTACCAGGTTTGCAAGAGCGTTAGAACTGGCAAGCAAAAATAGGAATCGGGAAAGCAAAAGAGTGGCCAAGTTGCGGGATTATTTCATCTCTGAACTACTAAAATTGCCCGGTGTAAAATTGAACGGTCCGGAAGGAGAGTGGAGACTGGCAAACAATGTGAATGTCAGTTTTGACGGCCTGCTTGGTGAACAAATTGCGCTGGAGTTGGATGCGAAGGGGGTGGCTGTTTCTACTGGTTCTGCTTGTTCTATTTCTGCACGAAATAATTCCCATGTTATAATAAATTCAGTACGATTCTCATTGGCAACAGAGACAAGAAAGAAGGATTTAGATTATGTTTTGAAAGTCCTGCCAAGAATTTTAGAAAAATTAGAAAGAGTGAGGGTTTTAAATAAAATAATTTTGTAAACGATGTACACACTTCCTAAATTAGATTACGAATACAATGCGTTGGAACCGTGGATCGATGAACAGACAATGCGTATCCACCACACCAAGCACCATCAAGTCTATATTGATAAACTAAACGCCGAATTGGAAAAGAATCCAGACTTGAAAAATAAAAGTTTGGACGATCTGTGCGCAAGCGAAATACCGGCGGTGAAAAATAATGCCGGAGGACACTGGAATCACACTTTTTTCTGGGGGATTCTGGGATCAAAGGAGAGCAAATCAATCAAGGAAAAAATTGATGAGAGTTTCGAAAATTTTGGAAATTTTCAGAAGTTATTTAAGGAGGCCGCTTTGGGGCGGTTTGGTTCTGGTTGGGTCTGGCTCACATTAGGAAGCGCTGGTAAAATGGAGATAACGAGTACGGCGAATCAGGATGTGCCGGAGGGGACAGTGTTACTTGGATTAGATGTGTGGGAGCACGCCTACTATCTAAGGTATCAAAACCGCAGGGCCGAATACGTTGATGCTTTTTGGAATATTGTGAATTGGGAAAAAGTATGGTATATTGCACAAAATGGAGGAATTAAATAAAAATCAGGTTGTTTTGTTGGTTCTACTCGTTAGCTTCGTCACCTCTATCGCTACAGGTATCGTAACGGTGACACTACTTCAGCAGGCGCCACCGGGCGTGACGCAAACAATTAATCGAGTGGTAGAGCGGACGATTGAGAAAACTGTCCCTGGAGAAACCAAGACGACAACTGTAATAAAAGAGGTGCCGGTAATTGTGACCGAAGAACAGCTGATTGTGGATGTGATTAACTCTGCCTCGCCCGCAACGGTGCGTATTACAGATAGATCGGGTGTGGCTCTTGGTACGGGTTTTATTATTTCGGACGATGGTCGGATTGCGACAGTCGATAAGGTTTTTCTTACTGGCCCGACAATCAATGATTCCTATCAAATTTTCTTGGGTGATGGTCGTCATGGTGACGCAAGATTAATTAGAACCGACGCAAAGAAAAGTGTGGTTCTGCTTCAACTCGTTCTGGCTAGTTTGAGAGATGGTGATGGGAAAGATGCCTCTAAGGCACCATTAGTAAAACTGGATTTAGTTGAGACGGAAGTTTTGCCCGGTCAAACTGTCGTAGCGCTCGGTGTACCAGATAATGGCCCAATCAATGTTTCTGGCGGTATTGTTTCCGGACTATTTAAGGATACGGTTTCCGGCACCTCTTTCATCAATACAAGTGCCTCAAATTTAAATAACATTGGTGGACCGCTTCTGAATACCAAGGGTAAGGTGATTGGTCTCTCACGTGATGCGGGGGTAGCGGTGACAGCGGCAATGATTGGAGCGACAAACAATAGTATTCTAAAATAAAATTTTATATGCCACCATTTTCTAACTTCACAGCGAAAGCGAAAGAGGTAATTCGGAAGACGCATGAACTCGCTATTGAGCGGGGTCAGAATCAGGTCGGCCCGGTTCATCTCTTGGCCGCTCTTCTTCTGCAGGAGGAAAGTATGTTTGTTTCCATTTTGGATAAAATTGAGGTGGACACGGCAATGCTGACAGACTATGTCGTGGAAAGTCTTGAGGGTAGTGAGCAGACAGGGGTACTCTCGGCGGCTTACCAGATTTATCTAACACCAGAATTGGTGAAAGTTTTTGATACATCCGGAAAAATTGCCGCTAATTTGCAAGACGAGTTTGTTTCCACGGAGCATCTTCTGCTTGGTCTTCTCGAGACACCAAATCAAGCCCACGAGATTCTGGCCCGTTTCCGTGTGACAAAGGAAAGGGTGTTGAAGGTTTTGCAGGAGTTGCGGATGAGCCAGACACATGAAGTAGACCAGTCAAAGAAGTTTCGTAATATCGAAAAATTTACAAAAAATCTAACGGAATTAGCGAAGGCGGATAAGCTTGATCCGGTCATTGGGAGAGAGGAGGAAATTCAACGCTTGATGGAGATTCTTTCTCGAAGGACAAAAAATAACCCGATTCTGATTGGCGAAGCGGGAACGGGAAAGACGGCAATTGCGGAGGGTTTAGCAATCAAGATTGCAAAAAATGATGTACCTGAATCTTTACGAGATAAAGAGCTAGTCTCACTTGACCTCGGTTTGATTGTCGCTGGTACAAAATATCGTGGTGAATTCGAGGAACGATTGAAGGGGGTTTTGAAAGAACTAGAACGTTCTGGTAACAAGTTTATTCTCTTTATCGACGAGATTCATACGATTGTGGGAGCTGGTGCGGCTGAGGGGGCAATTGATGCTTCCAACATGCTCAAGCCGGCATTGGCGCGAGGTGAGTTGCGGGCGATTGGGGCGACAACGATTAAGGAATACCAGAAATATATTGAGAAGGATCAAGCACTTACTCGTCGTTTCCAGCCTGTTCATGTGGAAGAACCTTCAGTTGATGACGCAATTACGATCTTGCGCGGATTGAAGGAGCGTTACGAGTCACATCATGGTGTTCATATTACCGATAGCGCAATTGTTGCCGCGGCCCAGCTCTCTGCCCGCTACATCAGTGATCGCTTTCTGCCCGATAAGGCAATTGATCTGGTTGATGAAGCGGCTTCAGCCCTTCGCTTACAACTAGAAAACAAACCAGAACTCTTGGGGGAAACGGATACTAAGATTATGCGTTTGGAGGTTGAGAAGGAGGCATTGAAAAAAGAGCTATCTCTCAAGGATGATAAACAAACTAGGGCCAGGATTAAGAAGATTGAGAAAGAGGTTAGTGATCTCCGCGAAGAGGTCCGTGAATTGGAGTTAAAGTGGAAAAATGAGAAAGAGGTAATTTCCGAAATCAAAGTGGTGAAGCGTGATTTAGAGACGGCGCGCCTGGAGGCTGAACAGTCGGAATGGCGGGCCGACCTCTCTCATGCGGCCGAGATTCGTTATGGCAAAATCCCTCAGCTGGAGAAGGATTTGAAGGTCAAGGAATTAAAGCTTAAGAAACTGCAGAGTTCCAGGCGGATTCTGAAGGAAGAAGTAACGGATGAAGAAATTGCCAAAGTGGTGGCGCGCTGGACTCATATTCCGGTGACGAAAATGTTGGAGGGAGAATCACAGAGACTGACGCGGATTGAAGATGAGTTGCGCAAACGGGTTCGTGGACAAGATGAGGCAATTAAGAAAATCGCCGAGGCGGTCAAGCGTTCACGCGCGGGTGTGGGTGATCCAGATCGACCAATTGGCTCCTTTATTTTGCTTGGCCCAACCGGTGTTGGTAAGACCGAATTAGCTCGTACTCTTGCTCACTTTATGTTTGACGATGAGAAGGCGTTGGTGCGGATTGATATGAGTGAATATATGGAGAAATATTCTATCTCCAAACTTATCGGTTCACCACCAGGTTATGTGGGTTACGAAGAGGGCGGGTCATTGACCGAAACGGTGCGTCATCGGCCCTATGCCGTTTTACTTTTCGATGAAATTGAGAAAGCGAATCCGGAAGTTTTCAACATCTTACTTCAGGTCCTGGATAATGGCCGTCTTACGGACGGCAAGGGTCGCGTCGTCAATTTCAAGAACACAATTATTATTCTCACGTCCAATATTGGCAGTGAGTATATCCAACGACTTCAAAAGATTGGTTTCTCTAGTGGTGACGGCACGGCGAAGACTGATTACAATGAAACTAAACAGCGCATCATGGAAAGTCTTAAGAATCACTTCCGCCCGGAATTCTTGAACCGCCTGGATGACATCATTATCTTCAACCCGCTACCGGCCGAGACGATTAAGGAGATTGTGGATATCCAGCTTCAGCTGGTGAGGGGGCGTTTAGCACACAAGCAGATCAAATTGGAAGTCTCAACGGAGACAATGGCCTATCTCGCTCGCGAGGGTTATAGTTCTGAATATGGCGTGCGTCCGCTCAAGCGTTTAATTCAAAATAAAATTCTTAATCAAGTCGCGGAGTTTATTATTGGGAGGAAAATCGAGAGTGGGGGAGTTCTCGTGGTAGAAATGAAGAATGGTGAGCCGGTAATTGAATTGAAGAAACGGACACTACGAACGAATGGTAAACGGCTTGTGTCTACGGCCTAAAATATATATAGTAAGGTCGCGCGTCGGTGGTAGAGTGGTCAATTACAACAGACTGTAAATCTGTCGCCCTTTGGGCTACGCAGGTTCGAATCCTGCCCGGCGCACAGCGCCAATAGAACCGGGCTTTTGCTCGGTTTTATTGTGCGCTATACTGCCCCTGCTGAAGGATTCGAAGAGCGGAGCGATGCCGAGCGAGTACGCGAGGCCGCGAGCTGGGACTGCGACCGAGGCGAGCGACGGCAAGCCGAGAGTTGTAGTCGAATCCTGCCCGGCGCACAAACTTGACAATGCTATTTTAGTATGGTAGTCTGTTGTGGTGCAAAATTTCTACATAGACAAAAAGGGCTACCCTAGATGGAAAGACAGCAAAACCTTGGTTCACAGAACTGTGGCCGCCAATAAGGTTGGGGGTGTTATTTTCCATGGATACGTTGTGCATCACGTAGACGGTAATAAGCGAAATTTCCGCAAGAACAACCTGTGGCTTATGACACGCAGTGCGCACACGAGACTGCATGCACTGTGTCGTGGCAAAGAACTTATAAAGCCTTTCTAGGGCGATTAGTGATGAGACTCTCTCACCCGGGTTATTTCAAAAAGAGATTGGAGTATTAGGTAAAATTGTAGGATAAGTCTCGTCTAGTGTTTTCTTACCAAAATATATTTGGCCATTTTTTGTATAACGGAGCTTGTCTGGGTCGTTTAACCAGTTATTGTATTCGGACGATATGTTCACAGTAATAGCGTCAAAGACTGGTGATATTTGAGCCACAGTCCACAAATTTCTTGTCGCAATTTCATCTGTATTAAAAATCATCCCCCCATTAAAAACCAAGACCACATTTTTAATATTCTCCAATTTAGTTTGAAGGTAATTGCCGATAGAGACTAAATTGTAATGACCATGAATCTCCATAAAACCACATAGAATATATTTTTCTGATAATTTATTTTCTCGGTCTTTTTTCAAAATATTTTTGATCAGGTTCTCGTTTGGGTGCATACATCTTGTGACCTCGATTTCTCGCGCATGAAAATAACCCGTTTCCGTAACGGTCATAACTGCCATGTCAGGTGGATCGTTTTTTGGTTTTCCAAGCCAAAAAATCTTTTTCTCTCTGTGCTGCATTGCCAGAGCAAGCATGGTGGTGACCCAGACCTCGATAGTTTCAGTGTCCATCTCACTTAGATGCTTCTTACCGGACGCCCGCATTCTGTTAAATACCTCTTGGATACCACTGCCGGCCCGATGCCAGTAGGACACTTCTTTTAGGTGAAGAAGTTCCCATTTGCTTGATTTTGTCAGATCACCAGCAAAATACATAGGCTACAATATACCACCCCAAAGCAAGGCTCAAAATAGTTTCGTCTCGTTTCGTGGTGCGTACCAAGTTGTCTTACCTTTATTTCTGCTAAAAAATTAAATTTGCCTTTTCCTCCTAAATATATTAGCCTTATTAACCTATGTCACAGGATCAACTAATCAAGCTGGCTTGCCAAACCTGCAAACGGGTTAATTACTGGAGTCGGAAGAATCGCAAGCTGGTGGAACGCAAGATTGAGATTAAGAAGCACTGCCGCTGGTGTCGCAAGCACACGGGTCATAAGGAAGCGAAGAAATAGGGCGGGCCCGCCGCGACTCGAACGCGGAACCTCGGTTTTGGAGACCGATGTTTTACCATTGAAACTACAGGCCCGTATCTGTTAGGATATAGAAAATATGGCAGAAAATCAATTAAGTCCTAAGGAGCAATACGAACAGGAGCAGAAATTGAAGCGTGCCGAGCGCGGTGGTGCGGGTGTACGGCCAGTTGCTTCTGGGTCAGGACGGGGCATTTGGCCCTGGATTCTGGCTATTTTGATTCTTGGGGGTACCGTTTTTGGTCTATATAAACTAGCGACAGTCACTCCGCCCGGCGGTGTACCTAGCGATGGGGCGCTTTCGATTCCGGTAACGGAGGCTGATTGGCTCGACGGTAACCTTGATGCCAAGGTTCAGTTAGTTGAATATAGTGATTTCCAGTGTCCAGCTTGCGCTTTTTATGCTCCGTGGATCAAGCAATTGCGTGACGAATTTGCCGACGAACAATTAGTAGTGGTCTATCGCCATTTCCCACTTCGGACCATTCATGCTAATGCCCAGATTTCTTCTCAGGTCGTTGAGGCGGCCGGTTTGCAGGGTAAGTTCTGGCTGGCGGCGGATATCATTTTTGACAACCAGAAACTCTGGTCCGAGCAAATTTTAGCCCGTCAAACGCTGGTAAAGTTGCTTCAACCGCTTGGTCTCAATCTTTCTAAACTGGAGCAGGATATTGATAGCGCAATGGTGAAGAAGGCGGTAGAACAAGATCTCCAGAGTGGCGTAAGTTCTGGTGTTGATTCAACACCAAGCTTTTTTCTGAATGGGAAAAGAATTAATAACCCACAGAGTTATGAAGAATTCAAGAAACTTATTACTGACAATCTTGGGGCTTAGTTTTCTCGGTTTTGCCGACGCCACTTTTCTGGCGATTAAACATTACACCGGGGCTCCCATCCCTTGTTCTTTCCTTGATGGTTGCGATACTGTCACTAGTAGTATTTATTCCACCGTTGCCGGTATTCCAGTGGCGCTACTTGGGTCGCTGTTTTATCTCGCTGTCTTTGTCTTGGTTCTGTTTTATTTACAGGAGCAGAGAAAGTGGGTGGTGAATACGCTTTGGTTTCTGTCGCTCCTGGCTTTCATCGCCTCGCTTGTCTTCGTCTATTTGCAGGGGTTTGTAATAGGTTCTTGGTGTCAGTACTGTTTGGTTTCAGCTTTAACTTCAACGCTGATTTTTGTTCTAGCCACTGTATTCGCTCGTCGCGTTTCCACCAAGTCATTTGTCGCTTAGCATAATGCCAGATGGCGATATTCAATTTCTCCACCAGCTCTTTTCTGTCTGGTTTTTTCTGCAAGTAAAGAGAGACGAACCTATATTCCAGACCAAGACTTTCCAATCTTCGCCAGCTCAAGCCGCCCCTTCTCAAGTCTCTGACCTCATCAATTAGTCCATTTTTTAGGCGTTTTTCTAGCCGGACTCTGATTAGCCGTTTCAACTTTTCGGGCCCGGGATTGAGGCCGATTATAATAAACTGGTAGTCACTTTTTTGGCCCATGTTTGGCAATCTCTATCGCGCGGATTAGTCGCCGGGGATTATTTCTGTCAATTTTTCTCGCCCGGTTGCTGTCTAGTTTCTGAAGCATTTTAAATAATTCGGGCACAGTTTTCTGGGCGAGACTTTTCCGGAGACGAGAATCCGGTTTCACTTTCGGTAAAGCCAGGTCGTCGACAATCGCTTGGATATAGAAGCCTGTGCCGCCACAGATGATTGGTAACTTTCCTCGACCAATGATCTCGGCGATCTTTTGTTTTGCTAATTTTTGATATCGCGCCACAGTAAAGATGCGTTTGGGTGAAGCGATGTCTAGGAGGTGGTGGGGAATACCACGCTTCTCTTTCTCGGTAATCTTTCCGCTCCCGATATCTAAGCCACGATAAACCTGTCTTGAATCTGCCGAAATAATTTCACCATCAAACTTCTTGGCCAGCTGAACCGCCAAGGCACTTTTACCACTGGCTGTGGGGCCGACAATTACTAAGACTTGCTTGCTCATGTGACGATTTCAGTTTTCTCTTTGGCAGAATTCGGATTTACTGAGATTCTAACGGACTTCAGTCTTAGCGGCAAATCCTTTGTTCTTTGAATTATGAAAAAGAAAACGCGCCAGAGGTCCGAAGACATGGCGCGTTGGGTTGGTGGGAGGCGGGTTAGGCGGTGAGGTATGAGAGGAGCGCAGACCAGTTCTTGGCGCGGACCGTGTCGGACCGCTTGCTGTACTCCTCGTACCCCAGCGCCCTCGAGAGGTCCTGCGGATCGTACTTGTTAACCCAGTTCCTCGTGTTGGAGAGGAGGACCTTGCTGCCCTCGATCATGAACGGCGTGGGGGCAGTCTCGCCATCGTTGAAGGTGTCGAAGCAGGCGGAGGCAGGATGCGAGTGATGGTCGCTATCCGTGAAGACGGCGACATACTTCGCACGAGCTTTGACCGCGGCCAGTAGCCCGATGAAGATGCCGACGGGCATCTCCTTGCCGACGAGTTCCATCGAACCCTGCGCCTGCCGCGAAGCGGGCACGAGGAGGTCGGACAGAACAACATCGAAGTTGGGGTAGGTCGTCGCCTGCTCGTTCGCCACCTTCTCGGCCGCAAAGTATTCGGCCTTCTTCGCCTCATCGTCGGAACGATAGGGGTTGAAGTCGCCGAACTGACCCTTGAGAGTGGCCGAGGCCTTCTCGTAGTCGAACTGTGGCGTGAGCAGCTTCTGTGCCTCGTCGTAGGTACCGACGACCGTGAGGTCGTGGTCTTTGAGTTGGGCATGAGCGGCGGCGCGATGGGTCTCGTTGTCGTCGAAAACTAGGACTTTCATGATAATTCTCCTTTTGGTTTGAGTTTGTTTGATTTCGCCTACCCACAATGAGTAGTGCACTAGATACCTAATTTAGGTGTCCAATGCGCTACTCACTGCTTAGATGGAGAATTCTCGATTTTTCCTCCCGTCTTATCAAAGAGCTACCGTAATTTGAAGGGTAATTCACCACCCCAAATTATGAACAGAGGCTAGCATATCTGGTCTATTATGTCAAGTCAAAAACGGAATCGAGAATCTCTTTTGTTTCAGCGCGGTGTCCCCGACAGGAATCGAACCTGTATCTCGAGCTTCGGAGGCCCGTGTTCTATCCATTAGACTACGGGGACAACGATGTGCCGGAGGTGGGACTTGAACCCACAAGGCCTTGCGGCCGTACGATTTTGAGTCGTATGCGTATGCCATTCCGCCACTCCGGCTATCGGAATTGAGCTTAGCACAAAAGTTGCTTTGTGTTAAAATGAAGCAAATGAGTGAAACCTACAACAGTGCAATTTTCTGGATTGGCGTGGACAAGATTAAACCTAATCCGTTTCAGCCACGACATGAGTTTGACGAGGATAAACTACGCGCTCTGGCGGATTCCATTCGTCAGTACGGAGTGCTTCAGCCGTTAGTCGTCACTCGGAAGGAGGTGGAACGTGAAGATGGTGGATTGGCAGTGGAGTACGAGCTAATTGCTGGCGAACGCCGGTGGAGAGCGTCAAAGATCGCGGGTATTAGTGCCGTGCCCGCTCTAATTAAGGATGGTATTGAGACAGATAAGATGAAATTGGAGATGGCCATTATTGAGAATCTCCAGCGTGAGGATTTGAATCCGGTTGACCGGGCTCGAGCCTTCCATCAGTTGGTGAATGATTTCACGCTCACCCACGCTGATGTGGCCAAGAGGGTGGGGAAGAGTCGAGAGTATGTCTCCAATTCAATTCGTTTGTTGGGGATGCCAGAGGAGATGATTGAGGCACTGACAGCCGGGAAGATTACCGAGGGCCACTCACGACCAATTCTAATGTTAATTGATCGACCAGAAGAACAGAGGACACTTTTCCAGGAAATTATACAGAAGCGACTTACTGTACGGGAGACAGAATCAATTGCTCGACGCATCGCTTTTGAGAAAGTGCGCAACAAAACATATCTCGTTGATCCGGAGATTGTTGAGTTGGAGCAAAAGCTAACAGAAAAGCTTGGCACACGAGTACGGGTGGATCGTAAGGAGGTGGGCGGGAAGGTTACGATTGACTTCTTTGATAACAATGACTTGGCGCAGATTTTGGAACTATTGAACGGCGATAAGGAGAAAGTGGTAGAGGAGAATCTTGTTGCCCCGGAGGGTGAGATGGCCGAAGCACCCGCTGACGATACCATTCCCGATGATCCGGAGAGCGAGCTTTATAATCTCAAGAATTTTTCACTGTAGAAAATTCTACTTCTTCGTGCTAGCCTTCTCAACTTTGTGTGGATTGTGATTAACGCAGGTTTTGTCTGAACAACGATCAGGGATGGTTTTGGTCCCGGTCATCATCAGGGCGCCACAAATATCACAGAGTTTACCAGTTGGTTTGGTTTTGATGATATTTTTACAGGCCGGATAATTGGAACAGCCATAGAAGATGCCGAAGCGCCCACGCCGTTCTCCCATTGTTCCCTTTTTACATTTCGGACACTGGATTCCGGTGTCGTTTTTCGCCTCCTGTTCGGGGTCTTTTTTTATAAACTTACATTTCGGATAGTTGGCACAGGCGATGAATTTGCCAAATTTTCCGTCTCGTTCTACCAGCTTCCCGTCCTTACATTCCGGGCATGATTCACCAGTCTCCTTTGGTCCCGACATTTCTTCACCAGTAAGTTTGCGGGCGCCAGTACAGTCGGGAAATTTGGCACAGGAATAAAACTTGCCCGAGCGACCCAGTTTGATAATCATTGGTCCGACACAAAGGGGACACCGCGTCTCTTCTGGGGCAGCACCAAGGTTTGTAATCTTGGGAATGTCTTTTTTCTCAGCCACCGCTTTCTTGAAGGGGCCATAGAAGTCCTTTAACGTCTTTACATACTCACGCTCGCCGCTGGCAATTTGGTCGAGATTGTCCTCCATCTCGCGAGTGAAGTCATCACTAATATAGGACGCAAAATATTGTTCCAGGAAAGTGCTTACAACTTCTCCGGTTTCTGTCGGCTTTAAGCTTCGGGCTTCCTTCTCAACATAGCCACGATCGATGATTGTTTTAATCGTTGGGGCATAGGTTGACGGTCGACCAATGCCACGCTTTTCCAATTCTTTTACCAAACCAGCTTCGGAATATCGTCTTGGTGGCTGGGTCTCTTTGCCAAGCGACTCGATATTTTTCAATCTTAGTTTTTCTCCACTCTCGATTTCTGGTAATTCCAGATCTTCACCACGGGCATCTGGGTCAGCTTCCAACCAACCGGCAAAAGTGATTACCGAACCCGTGGTCTTGAAGTCAGGAATTTCTGGATTTTGTGGCCGGGCAATAATTTCTGTTTTTAGAATTTCAGCGGCGCTCATCTGGCTGGCAATTGTTCGGGCCCAGATTAGACGGTATAGGTTTTCTTCTTGTGCGGAGTTTCCAACCTTTGTGGTATTGGGATGAGTTGGTCTGATGGCCTCGTGGGCCTCCTGGGCGTTCTTGCTTTTTGTCGCATAGGTCTGGCGAGTGTAATATTTATCACCAAACCGATCCTTCACCACCGTGGCAATCTCACCAAGCGTCTGTTGCGACAGATTGGTGCTGTCCGTTCTCATGTAAGTAATATGCCCCGCCTCGTAAAGTTTCTGGGCGAGCCGCATGGTGATTGATGGTGAATAGCCTAGTCGCGAACTAGCAGCTTGTTGAAGTGTGGAGGTGGTAAATGGTGCTCGGGCTGTTCGCTTGGCCTCACTTTGTTTAACGGTATCTATTTGCCAATCACTTTTCTGACTCAGATCTACGATTTTCGCCGCCTCTTCGCCCGTTTTCGGCTCAACCGTACAGGTGAACTTGATTTCGGTTTCATCCTTTGTGGTAAGGAGCGCTTCTATCACCCAAAATTTTTCTGGAACAAAGGCCTTAATCTCTCGTTCACGTTCCACAAGGATTCGTAGGGCCGGAGATTGAACTCTTCCGGCCGATAGGCCGTAGCGTAATTTCTGCCAAATCAATCCAGAAAGATCGTAGCCAAACAATCTGTCCAGCACTCGCCGTGCTTCTTGGGCGGAGCGAAGATTTTCATCAATCTGGCGGGGATGTTTCATGGCTTCTTGTACCGCCTCCTTTGTGATTTCGTGGAAAACGACGCGTTCTGGTTTCTTCAGCCCGATTGCTTCCTTAATGTGCCAAGCAATTGCCTCACCCTCGCGGTCGGGGTCTGTTGCGAGCAAGGTTTTCTCTGACCGCTTTGCTAAACTCTTTAACTCTTTCACCACCTTCTCCTTTCCTGGTGAGATTTCATAATGCGGTACGAAACCATCTGCAATATTAATCGCATTCTTGTTTGATTTTGGTAAATCACGAATATGCCCAACACTTGCCCGCACGGTATATTCACCGTCCAGGTATTTTGAAATCGTTTTCGCTTTTGCTGGCGATTCAACAATGAGCAATTTCATAAGTTTCGCTAATTAGTACTATGGATGCTCATATTTTGCAAATTTGTCTTACTTGTGTTAGACTGGTATTGGTGTCGTTCGTTGAATTTGTGTGGCGCCGTGTCACAGGTAGATTCCGGGGATTAGATACCCCCGCGATGGCCAAGACACGATTGCTGACGCACTTGTTCGCGGCACCACGGCTCAGGACCTCCTTTCCTGAGCCGTTTTTTAATTTAATCTAATCTCACCCATCGTTTCCTTGATAATTCCCTTAATTTCCATAATACCGAGAAGAGAGTTGGCTTCACTGGTTGGTAATTCTAGAATACGGATGAGCTCGTCGCGGTGCATTGATTCCACGCTTAAGATTTCGTAAATCTTCTTCTCCGGTTCGGAGAGTTCATCGAGGTTTAGTTTTTGTTGCGCAGACTCATTTGGTAATTCAAATCCAAGTGCTGTAAGCAGGTCACCACCGCTCATGATTGGTGTCGCGCCCTGTCGGATTAGGTTATTTGTACCAACGGAACCGGCAGAGAAAATAGAGCCAGGAACAGCGTAGACATCACGATTATAATCAGTTGCCAGTCGCGCGGTGATAAGTGTGCCTGACTTTTCACCAGCCTCTATTATTAAAACGGCATTGGCGAGTCCAGCCATGATTCGATTGCGTCGGGGAAAAGTATGAAGTCCGGCTGGGTATTCCGGTGGAAATTCTGATAAGAGTGCTCCACCGGATTCTAGGATCTGGTCAGCCAACTGGCGGTTGGAGGCCGGGTGGAGCACGCGGCGTTCGAGGCCAGAACCTGGAACAGCGAGTGTATAGAGTTTTGCCGCCAGCGCTGCCTTGTGCGCAATTGTATCAATGCCAATCGCCAGACCAGAGACAATGGCGATTGGATATCCAGATAGTTCGCTAATGATTTTTTCGCAGGCTTCTCGACCATAATTGGAATACTTGCGTGAACCGACAATCGTCACAAGAACGCTTTCTGGGCTTGGCCAAGCGCCCTCAAGGTATAATTCTTTTGGTGGTTCGGGTATTTCTCGGAGTTGGGGCGGGAAAGTGTCTGGGGATAGACGATTAATTGCAGACATGGTAACAACATTGTATCATTAGCCTGGATAGTTTCTTGTCTTTTACAAAGGAGATAGGTATGGATTCATTCGTTCGAGGTTCATCGGACACGGCAGAGCGGGTTCAGGCGAGAATCGTTATGTTCGTTGGGGTCGGAAGTGATGGGGTTAGATACTATCGTTTTAATCTGAACGGGGAATCGGGCGATGGAGCGGAGTCTATGGGGTTATCCTTGGGTCTGTTGGCCGTGAACCTCCGTTGTCTCGCCCGGAATTGTCCGGATGGTTGGGTTGATACGTTTGCGATTTTGCGTTGGCCTGACGATCGGATTCTTGGTGCCAGGCGGACCAAGGATGTTTTTGTCGACGCTCTCTCGGAAGAAGAATTTGCAAGACTTGAGCAGTTTCTCCGGGATTTCCGCCGTGATCAAGTCCGACCCAAGAAAAAGAAAAGAAAGAAGAGAAAAGGTTGATTTGAGACTCAAGCCCCGCGTTGTCGCGCGGGGCTTTTTTTGTTATAATTCCGCCATATGTTGGACATCAAGTTTATTCGAGAGAATGCGGAATTAGTCAAAAGCGCGGTGATGAAAAAGCACCTGGACTTTAATGTGGAAGAATTGTTGGTCTTAGACGAGAAACGCTTGAAGTTGTTGGCGGAGGTAGAGTCTAAGCGGGCTGAACAGAATAAACTGGGAGAAGAGGTGGCGAAGACAGATATTTCTGGTCAAGCAGAGATTCTAACCAAGTTACGTGATTTAAAGACTAAGCTCAAAACAGACGAAGCGGATCTGAAGGAGATTGTGATCGATTGGCAGAGACTGATGCTTCAGGTGCCGAATGTTCCAGATGTTTCGGTTCCAGACGGGAAAGATGAAAGCGAGAATGTGGAGGTGGCCACTTGGGGGGAGAAGCCTAAATTTGATTTCACCCCTAAGGATCACATTGAGTTAATGCAGAATTTGGGCTGGGTTGATTTCGAGAGGGGGACAAAAGTTCACGGATTTCGGGGCTACTTTCTTTGTGGAGATGGGGCCGAACTTTCTTGGGCGCTATGGAACTCCGCGCGAGCTTTTTTTGGCCAGAAAGATTATCAGCCATTTATTGCTCCGGCAATTGTAAAAAAAGAATATTTCTATGGTACGGGCCATCTTCCAAGAGAGTCTGAAGATTTGTTTAAGACCCAGGACGATGATTATCTCTCTGGGACAGCCGAAGTACCCATGATGGCTTATCATGGGGATGAAATTTTAGATGAGTTAGATTTACCGAAGCGTTATCTTGCTTTCTCACCGTGTTATCGTCGTGAGGCCGGGAGTCACGGTAAGGACGTGAAGGGTCTAATTCGGGTCCATGAGTTTTTTAAACTAGAGCAACTCATCTTATGCAAAGCTGATCACACTGAGTCAGCCCGGATACACGAAGAGCTAAATCGTAATTATGAGGAATTTCTAGAGTCACTCGGGTTGCCTTATCGAAGGCTTCTTATTTGTGGCGGTGATCTTGGACTGAGTAAGGTAAAACAGTATGACACGGAGATCTGGTTTCCAAGTCAGAAAACTTATCGCGAGGGGTCTAGTGCGTCCTATTATCACGATTTCCAGACAAGACGTTTCAATATTCGCTATCGTGGAACCGATGGCAAGATTCACTTTGCTCACTCGCTCAACTGTACGGCGATGGCAACACCACGAATTATCGCCGCTTTGGTGGAAAATTATCAGCAAGCTGATGGCAAGGTTAAATTGCCAACAGTTCTAGAGCAATATGCCAATTTTGGTTCTGCCATTTAATTATCTCGTTTGGCATTACACGGTTGCCTGGGGAGACCTCTCCCGGATTTACCGCGACTTTCTCTGGTTTATTTACCACTTCTTTTCTCTGCCCGTACTACTGAAAACTTTATTTTCTCCATGGAGACGGCTGGGGGAGGCTTATCCTGGTCGCTTTAATCTGTCAGAAATTTTCGCAAGCTTCTTCATCAATACATTTATGCGTCTCATTGGTTTCCTGATCCGTTTTCTGTTGGTCGTTTTCGGGACATTTGTTTTGTTTATCTCAATGTTGATAGGATTTGCTGTTTTTATTGTTTGGTTTGCTTTGCCGTTTATCGTTGTCGCGAGCCTTCTTTTGGGAATAAAGCTTTTATTATAATGCACCATGTTTGAAAGAATAAAATCTAGTCGACTTTACCCAGTTCTTGTTTTGGAGAACCTGATTTCCCGTCGCGACCGACGATTTCTTCGTTGGGTAGTGGAGGTGATGACACTCGCATTGCTCTTGTCTCTCGATCAGACTTCTCGATGGTTGGGATTGGTGCTTATTCTCGCGACGGCAATTCTGATGCTTCACCTCCTTGAGGTTTTTTTCCGTTCTTATTATTTTTCTAGCATCATTACTAATCGTTATCGGCGTGAGGATCTCTTCACCTTTACGGTTGGGCGTATTTTGTATCGATTGAGAAATAAAGATGAGGATGTTCTGACGGCTTTTATGTTATCCAAGACGGGAAATTTGGTTTTAAGACGTCTTGGGGTGATGGATA
The DNA here is from genome assembly GCA_020847275.1 of Candidatus Nomurabacteria bacterium. Classification (NCBI taxonomy): domain Bacteria; phylum Candidatus Nomuraibacteriota; species Candidatus Nomurabacteria bacterium. The sequence goes on along the minus strand of JADLCI010000001.1, from coordinate 7,728 downwards.
CGGAGATCCGATCTTTTCTTCAGACACGACCACAGAAAAAGAATCTGCCCACCCTCTCTCTCGCGGGCGCTGAACCGCTAACCTTGGCCAAGTTGGCGGACTGGATTTATTCCAACAATGAAGATTTTGCCAAATTCCTTTTCCGCCACGAGATCAATCAGCCGGAATTGGTTGGCGCGGTTGCTTGGGTGGTGAGTGAGATTGAGCGCAAGGCTCTTGCCGAGCGCTGGTGGAGTCGTGAGAGTTTGGGAAGAATTCCTGGTTTGGCTAAGGATTGGTCTTTCGGACAGACCTTTGTCCTCGATCGTTACAGTGAAGATTTATTGCTGGCACCACAATCAAGTGGCTTTCGGCAGACCGCCACGGTGCGTCGCGACGAGGTTCGACAGTTGGAGAATGTCCTCCTGCGTAGCCAAGAATCAAATGCGCTTATTGTTGGGCCCGCAGGGGAGTCAAAGATGGATATAATTTGGCAATTGGCGAATGAAATTAAGAGTGGTTTCGTAGTGCCGGCCCTAGAACACCGCCGCCCGGTTCTTCTCCACGCCGCCCTGCTGATTGCTGACCATCGAGAGCGCGGCACTTTTGAGCAGACAGTTTTGCAGATCATGAATGAGGCCGCCAAGTCGGGTAATACGATTTTGGTAATTGATGATCTCGCTGTTTTGCTTGCTGGCGCGCGGAGACTTGGCAGCGAATTAACCTCGCTTCTCGATCCGTATCTTGGGGCGGCAATTTTACCGATTATTGCTCTTGTCGACACGGATTCCTATCAACAGTCAATTGCTGGTGTGCCCGAATTAGCCCGTCGTTTCGAGGTTATTCGTGCGACAGAAATCGACCAGTCGCGTTTAATCATTTTTCTCGAGGAAGTGGCGGTAAATTTTGAAAAGAAGCTGGGAATCTTTTTTACCTACCAATCCCTTGTTTCTTTGGTTGAAAGTGCTGGACGATATTTCCAGACAGATTCAATCAGTGACCGAGCCCTTGATTTATTGGTGGAGTTAGTGCCTTGGGCGGTGAGTAGTGGGGAGAAGATTATCGGGCGAGAAGAGGTCTTGGCCTTTGTCAGTCAGAAAACGAAGATCCCCGCTGGTTCGGTTTCTGTTTTAGAACGGGAATCTTTATTGAGTTTGGAACAAAATTTACAACATCAAGTGATCGGCCAGGAGGTGGCTTTACGAGCAATTAGTCAGGCGCTTCGTCGGAGTCGTGCGGGTACGGCGAACCGCGGGCGCCCGATCGGCAGTTTTCTTTTTTTGGGGCCAACTGGCGTCGGTAAGACGGAAACAGCAAAGGCGTTAGCGCGGACACTTTTCGGGCGCGAGGAGGCGCTTTTGCGGCTAGATATGTCGGAATATCAATCAGATGATGCCTTGAATCGTCTGATTGGCTCTTTTGCCGAAAATAAACAGGGGATACTCGCTAATCTTCTACGGCAGAACCCTTACGGGGTTCTACTTTTGGATGAGTTTGAGAAGACCAGTCAGCAGGTGCTTAACTTGTTTCTTCAGATTCTGGACGAAGGGTTTTTCTCTGATGCATTTGGTCGTCGAGTCAATACGCGTAATATCATCTTTATCGCGACCTCTAATGCCGCCGCCGAGATGATCTGGGAGATGGTAGAGGCGGGGCGTGACCCAAGCACCGCGCGGGATGAGTTGGTGAACCACCTTATCAAACGGTCACTTTTCCGGCCGGAGTTGCTCAACCGTTTCGATGAGATTGTGATCTTCCATCCACTGGTCGGGGCGGAACTATTTCAGGTTGCTCGTCTACTTCTTAATCGCTTAGTTGCCCGATTGAGGACTCAGGGCATCGAGCTGCAACTCAATGATGATCTGATTAATCGTGTGGCCGACGCCGGAACCAATCGAGTTTTTGGTGCTCGGCCATTGGCCCGCTTTATTCAGGATAAGGTTGAGCAGGCTGTTGCGGATAGAATAATTAGTGGTGAGGTTGGAGCGGGGACGCGGATCGAGTTCTTGGGTGGCAAGTTGATTATTTTATAGAATGGCAATGTCACGACAGATTATCACTGGTCGGTCGGGGATTTTGAAGCAGGCGCAAGCTCAACGTAAACGACGCTATCGACTTAAACTTATTTTTCGTCTGACACTCCTCCTTGTCTTTGTCGGAGAGATACTCTGGCTGGCTCATTGGGACAAATTTCTGTTGCAAGAGGTTCGGATTAGTGGTGCAAGCCCAACTAAGGCAGAGAAAATTGAAAATCTGTCCGCTGAAATTCTGGCTGGTAGTTATTTTGGTCTTCTCCCCCGAAAAAACATTTTCTTTTACCCGCGGGAGACCATTATCAGCACCCTGTCGCAGTCCCTGCCGGATCTTAAGGAGATAAAAGTGTCGCAGAAGGATAATCTCCTATCAATCAGTGTCAGTGAGCGGGAGGCTAAATATTTTTGGTGTGATGGTGGTGGTGACAACTGTTTTTTCTTAGATGAGCATGGTCTTGCCTTTGCGTCCGCACCGGAATTCTTGGGTCGACCACTATTTGTGATTGAGGGAGCTTTGCCGATAACCCCGATTGGTGGTCGCCCACTTGCTGAGACGGATTTCAAAAAGTTGATTGATCTTAAAACAGGCTTGGCGGAAGCTTTAGCTGAGTCTGTTTTGGGGTTGGGAATAGAACGGGTTGCTCTGGGTTTAGATGGGGAATTAAAATTCTTTCTGTCTAACAATGCCGTTGTTTTCTTGAACTTAAATTCTGATCCAGAAAAGTTGTTTGCCGATTTTAAAGTGGCCCTCGGTACGGAGGTCTTTGTCAAAGAGTATCGAAAGAATCTCGAGTCTGGTCGTCGGCTAGACTACCTAGATGCGCGATTTGCTGACAAGGTTTTTTATAAATTTCTAGAATCTTAGAATGTCCAAGAACTTTTGGTTTAGCTTACCTCGACCCTTTTTCGTCCTCGCCCCGCTTGCCGATGTGACGGATGCGGCTTTTCGCCGAGTGATCGCGAAGTGTGGGAAGCCGGATGTTTTGTGGACAGAGTTTGTCTCGGCCGATGGTTTGTGTAGTCCCGGTCGGGAGGTGTTGCTGAATGATTTGAAATTTACCGAGCCAGAAAGACCAATCGTGGCCCAAATTTTTACCAGTAAACCGGAGAAAATGGAGCAGGCCGCTAGACTGGTGGCTGAACTTGGTTTCGACGGTCTCGATATCAACATGGGTTGTCCAGATCGTAGTGTAGAGAAGCAGGGTGCTGGGGCTGCCCTAATCAAGAATCCAAAATTGGCCAGAGAACTAATTAGGGCCGCCAAGCGTGGTGCGGGCGATTTACCCGTTTCAGTGAAAACGCGCTTGGGTTATGAGGATAGTCAACTGGAAGAATGGTTGCCAGAGCTCTTGGCGGAGAAACCCACGGTTGTGACAATTCATGCTCGAACGAGGGAGGAGATGTCGAAGGTGGACGCGCGCTGGGAAGAAGTGGGTCGGGCAGTAGAAATTAGGAATGAGCTAAAAAGCGAGACCCTGATCATTGGTAATGGAGATCTACGTGATTTAGCTGATGCGCGAGAAAGGGTGAATGCCAGTGGGGCTGATGGGGGAATGTTGGGTCGGGCAATTTTTGGCAATCCGTTTCTTTTTGCAAAGAATAGAGATTTACCGAGCTCTTCAGAAAAACTGAAGATTCTAGCGTGGCATATTGAACTCTTCGGGGAACTACTTGGCCAGATTAAGAGCTTTGCGGTGATGAAAAAGCATTTCAAGGCCTATGTTTCAGATAAAGATCTTAGACTAAGGCTGATGGATACAAATACTGCCGGGGAAGCGATCTCAATTATTGAGGCGTGGCTGAAGGAGGGGGGTGCTTGACAATTTCTGGAGGCTTGCTATACTGGTCGCAGTTTGGCTTGTTTGTCGAGGGTTCGACAGAGCCACTGGGGGCAGTTCTTTTCACTTGGTTCTTTGGGAACCAGGAAGGAGTCGTTTATGAAGACTCATTATGGTGGTTGTTTTGAGCCTGAGATTCATTCTTTTTTTGAGACCAATCATCGCTGACCTCGGCGCGCACGGCGAGCTGATCGCTGGTTGATCAGCCACGGCGACCACTGGCCACGAACGGTTCGTAGCCACAAACTAAAGAAAGGGGTGTGGTTTGACCTAGTTCGACTTACGCCGTTTCTGCAAGAAAGCCCGTTCCACGTAATGTGGGGCGGGCTTCTTTTATACTCGTTTTTCTATATAATGGGGGCAAATGTCCGAACTTGCCCTTTATCGTAAATATCGACCAAGCAAATTTTCCGAAGTTATTGGCCAGGAGTCGGTGATCAGGGTGCTGGAGGGAGCATTACGGATTAATAATGTTTCCCACGCTTACTTATTCGCCGGCTCTCGGGGTACGGGGAAAACTTCTGTTGCTCGAATATTGGCCAGTGAGCTCGAGGTGATGCCAGAGGATCTATACGAAATCGATGGGGCCTCCAATCGTGGCATTGACGAGGTTCGCATGTTGCGAGAGGGCGTAAGCACGATGCCCTTTCGTTCTCCGCGGAAAGTTTACCTGATTGACGAGGTTCATATGCTCACGCGCGATGCTTGGAACGCGCTTCTGAAAACATTGGAAGAGCCGCCGGCGCATGTTGTCTTCATTTTTGCGACCACGGAGTTGAATAAAGTACCGGAAACGATTATTTCTCGTTGTCAGACTTTCACCTTCAGCAAGCCCAGTCAGAATGAAATCCAGACCTTGTTGCTTCAGATTGCAAAGTCAGAAAAGTTCAAATTAGAAACCGAAGCGGCGGAATTAATTGCGCTTCTCGGCGATGGTTCCTTCCGTGACGCTGTTGGTCTCCTGCAGAAGGCAATGAGTGCCTCCGCAGATAACAAGATTACTCTCGCCGAAGCCGAGCTGGTAACTGGCGCTCCGCCAGCGCATCTGGTGCGGGATCTGGCCGGCGCGATTCTGGATCAGAATTTAGAACGAGCACTCGAGAAAGTCCGAGCGAGTAGCCTGAAAAATCAAGATGTTAAAACTCTGATCAGGTTACTCTTGCGCCAGATTAGGCTCGCCTTGCTGGTGCGCTTGGATAAAAATAATCAGGAAGAGTGGCTGAAGAACTTGAGCACAGATGAAGTGAAAACAATTAGAAGTCTAGCCACACACGAGAGGGCAGAGCGCTTGCCCGAAATTCTGCGTGAATTACTCGTTGCCCACAGGGAGGTTGCCATGTCCGCTGTGCCGGCCTTACCGCTTGAACTTGCCTTGATTAAACTAACTAAGACCTCTTAGTTTTTCCCTTCGTCCGTCTTGTGGCCTTTATGAAATTTCACGCCCAGGTAGTAGGGCCAGATAATCAAACCAAGAACACCTCTCCAGAAGGTTAGTTTGAGGTAACCGATGGAGAAAAGCCAGCCAATCATCCACAGGGTTCCAAACATATCTGGGGAGTTAATTATTATTTTTTCCATATAGATGATTATAGCAAAAAGAGAACCTGTCTAATAGCAAATTTCGTTGGCCCGAGATTCGGTGGTAGGATTATTTGGTATTTAACTTATTGAATATGTCAAAACATAAAATAACCTTACCGTATTTAGCAAAGAATATTTCGACCGTTATTGGGCTCGTTTTAATTTGGCGTGGTATCTGGTATGTCTTGGATGGTATTGATAAATGGCTTTTTGACGGCGGTCATACTTGGACGGCCGTGGTTGGGATTACTGTTGGCTTGGTGATTCTCTACCTGCCGGACAAAGATTTAAAGGAGATTGAGAAGTTATAGTTGTGTCAACGCTGTCGATTTTAACGGGTTGGGATTGTTAAGTTCCTCATCCTTTTTTATAAACGAGAAAGTGGGGTAGATTTTCCATTCCAATATAGGTAAACATCTCGTAGTTAGCTCTACGGGCAGTTGGCGAAAATGCCTTTTCCGAAAATGTGCTGGCACTCACGGTCTAGAACTAATATAAGGCAAGCCGTTGAGGGCTTCTTTGGGCATTTTTAGTATACCAAAATTAGGGGTCTCGGTCGGGGGTATAAATGAGACGAATGAGACACTCCCAAGATCTAGGGACTTGAGTTTTTCTCCTAAAAATCTAATATTTAAGGCATGGCTAAGAAAGAAGGGATCGAACCAAAGTTCCTCGAGTCTTTAGAAAAAAAATCGTTACCTATCCATAAAAAAATCAGGGAGCAAATCGAAGAGAGTATGCAAGTTTTTAACAAATTGGGGGTAGAAGAAAGCGTCAATAAAATTTATGAATCTCTAAATCCAATATTAAAAAAATTGTCTTCTAAAGAAGAGCTGGCGCCATCAATCACCCCGTTAAGTATGGAGGAGAGCATGAGGCACATAATCAGAGAAGAACTGGAGTATCTTATTAAGAAAGATGAAGAGCAGATTGTTCTAGAAATAGACAGTAAAAATTATGTTGGTTTCGATGACAATAAATTTGAATTAAATTCTGGAGGAATTGATATCTTGAGAATCCTCTCTGAATACAATCAGTATCTTGCCGTTAAACATATCTTGGAAAAAAGCGGTTCACACCACACGGACGGATCCTTGAGAAAAGGAATTGCCAGCGTCAACAGAAAAATGAAAATTAATTTAAAGTTGGAAAACAAAGTTATTTTGGGAAAAAGGGGTTCGGGATACATAATTAATCCTCTGTATAAAATAAGGTTTAAAAAGTAAAAACTCTACCAAAACCCCAAGCGGAGTGGATAACTTTTTCATACGCTTAAAAATAAAGGCGCCCCGACGCCCAGACTCCACCTCCGCTCCATTTGGCGTGGGAGAATAGGTGAAAAAATCAAGCGGTAACCGATCGAGGTTACGGCTTATTAATTTTAACCGTGTTAAATATGGAAAAGAAGAACATAGAGATAGAGTATGTTGATATCAATCTACTCAAAGTAGCTGAGTACAATCCGAGAAAATGGAATGAGACCCAGAAAAAAGACCTGAAAGAGAGTATTAAAAGGTTTGGAACAGTTGATCCGATCATTGCAAACAAAAACCAGGAAAGAAAAAACATTGTTATCGGAGGCCACTTTAGGTTGGCGGTCTGCAAAGAACTTGGTTATGCCACAATGCCGGTTGTTTATATCAACTTAAATCTAGAAAAAGAAAAAGAACTCAACCTCCGTTTAAATAAAAACCAGGGTGAGTTTGACCTCGACCTCCTAGCCGAATTTGACGAGTCTTTTCTTGAAGACATTGGATTCTCCAGTGAAGACTTAGACGACATCTTTCCCGCCGAGGAGAACCCGGAAGTCTTTGATCTCAATAAAGAGCTGGAGAAACTTAAGATCACCACCGTCTCGGTTCAGGTTGGAGATATCTATGAACTAAACGGCTCGCGGCTAATGTGTGGCGACTCTACCGAGGAAGCCGACACCCTAAAGCTTCTGGGTGGAGAAAAGGCCGATATGTGCTTCACGGACCCACCCTACATCCTTGATTATTTAAAGGGCAAGAAAAAACAAAAGTCCACCGAAGGCTTTGGGTATAAAAGGGATCGGCGGTATCTGGGCACTGACGAATTGCCGCCGGACTTTACCGAAAAATGGATGGCCAATGTATCAAAGATTCAAAAGGAATCCTTCTCCATCATCATCTACGAGAACTGGAAAAACATTCGCACCGTCTGGAACGAGATGGAGAAATACTGGAAGGTCAGAAATATGATTGTCTGGCATCTGCCTAATCGAGTGCAGGGGTTTTCGGCTAAAGGCAAATTCTTCAACAAGCATGACATTGCGA